>CAZBNY010000005.1:6698-26786 GCA_964493235.1 uncultured Lachnospiraceae bacterium | reverse complement strand
TTCAATAAAATTCATAAAGTTTGAGCTAAAATGACCGTCCTTTACAGTCATATCAGTATTCCTCCAAATAGCTGTGTTTTTCCCCGTTTTTCTTCCAGCCGGTTATCATATCCATATTTACGTTTGACACACTGTTGAATATGTTAATATCGATAACACTGCTTATATTCCTGAAATGCTCGATAAGCTCCTTCATTTCCTCACGTTTGGAGTCCCTTCCTCCTCCGCAGCTTGCGCAGTGCTCCGTGAAACGGCAGGCACACTGTATAAAATACAGGTTATTATAATCTCTCCATGCCTTTATGTCCGCTTCCCTGATCATATACATAGGTCTTATAAGCTCCATTCCATCGAAATTTTTGCTCTTTAGCTTTGGGAGCATGGTCTCTATCTTTCCGCTGTAGAGCATACTCATAAGCGTTGTCTCTATAACATCGTCAAAATGGTGTCCCAGCGCGATCTTATTACAGCCAAGCTCCCTGGCCTTGCTGTAGAGATGGCCCCTCCTCATTCTCGCGCAAAGATAGCACGGGCTTTGCTCCACACCGGCGACAATATCATATATCTCGGTCTCAAAGCTCTGTGCCGGTATCCCTAAGGCCTTCATGTTATCCTGTATTACTCTCCAGTTTTCCTCGTTATACCCGGGGTTCATCACAAGGAACACCGGCTCAAAGTTTTTCCTGCCGTGTCTGTAAAGCTCCTGAAAAAGCTTCGCCATAAGCATCGAATCCTTACCGCCCGATATACATACGGCTATCCTGTCACCGTCATCTATCAGCTCATATTCGTTGACCGCCTTAGTGAATTTTCTCCAGATCGGCTTCCTGAATTTCTTTATTATGCTTCGTTCTATATTTTTTGTCCTTTCGGCGGCGGCCTCCTCGCCGTCGGCCTCAGTGAGCCATTTTCTCAGGTATTCCCTGTAGCCGCCCTCAATATTCGCCGCGTCAAAGCCCTCATACTCTAATCTTTCGGTTATCTCCTCGCTCTTATCTCCCGTGTAGCACAAAACGCATATTTTAAGTCCTTCCGGAAGCAGACCCTTTCCTGTTTTGAACTCAGCATACGGAATATTCACTGTATTTTCGGCCCTGTAAAGTCCTCCGCGCTCAAAATCCTCCCTCTTTCTTATATCCAGCACACAGATTTTACTCATATCGGTACTTTGCAGTTCTTTCAGGGTAACACGCTCCATTATATTTCTCCTCTTTCACTCAATAAACATATCATACCGATATGAATTATATGTTTAAGTTCTCTATAAGTCAATAGAGCGTTTTTTACCGCCGGTTCAAAAAATCCTGCCTCGCGGTCCGCTTATGTCTCCCAAACGCCGAATATAAAAGATCCGGTCAGCGACCGGATCATATTATTTTTTATATTTATGGAAAAATTCCGAAAGGCTATGCAAGGTTTTCGCCAAAACTGTTATTTCCTCCTCGTTCAGTCCGTGAAGCGCCGCATCGACCATCTGGATATGAAAATCCTCGTGATGATAATAGGCTCTCACGCCCTTTTCAGTGAGCCTTATATTGACGACCCTTCTGTCCGTTTCGCTGCGTTCGCGTATGACATAGCCCTTTTTGACAAGGTTATTCATGGAAGTCGTAAGCGAGCCGACAGTTATGCCGAGCTTCGCCGCCGTTGACGACATATTCCCTCCGTCAAGGCCCACCGCCTCAATGATGTGCATATCGTTATTGGTTATATCTTTAAATTCCTCCGTAATGATGGCAGTTTCTTCAAGCTGCATTATTTCATAAAACAGATGAACAACAACATCATTGATAACTTCCCTGCTGTCCACGCCCTTCGCACTCCTTTTCGTCCCTTTATTAGCTGATTATAACATAAAAATCTCCTGATTTCTACGGAAATTATTCACATACGTCTAAATCTTTCATATCGTTTTTCAACGATCTGCTCGGGCGTAAGGGCGGTGTATTCTTCTAAAAACGCCAATACAGCGCGCTTCAGCTTTTCCGCGGTCTCAGCCATGCTTTCCCTTTCAACAGGCTCTTTTTCCGGAATGATATGCTCAATGATCCCAAGCCTTTTCAAATCGGCCGCCGTCAGCTTCATCACTCCCGCGGCCTCCCTGGCCCGCTTTCCGTCCTTCCACAGTATTGAGGCAAATCCCTCGGGGGAAAGCACAGAATATATCGAATGCTCAAACATCCACACCTGATCGGCCACCGCGAAGGCCAGCGCTCCGCCGCTGCCGCCCTCGCCTATGACTATGGAAAGCACAGGAACTCTGAGCGATGACAGCTCATAAAGATTTCTGGCTATCGCCTCGCCCTGTCCCCTTTCCTCTGCCCCGATACCGCAGAAGGCTCCCGGGGTATCAACAAAAAATATAACCGGCCTTCCGAATTTCTCGGCCTGTTTCATAAGCCTCATGGATTTTCTGTAGCCCTCAGGCGATACCATGCCGAAGTTTCTGGCTATACTGTCCTTTGTGCCGCTGCCCTTTTCCTGCGCCAGCACAGTTAACGGCAGTCCGCCTATGCGTCCGATGCCGCCAATGACCGCCGGATCGTCACCGAAATAACGGTCGCCGTGCAGCTCTATAAAATCGTCGAATATCCTCTCTATATAGTCGCTCGAGGTCGGCCTGCTTTTATCTCTGGCCAGCTTAACGTGTTCCCATGCATCAGCTCTCTTTGGCTTTTCCGCGCCGAAAACAGCTTCAAAATTCTCAAAGTCTTTTCCCTCAAGTCTACTCTTTTTGTGCAGGCGCAGAATATTAGTCAGAGTGTCCCGCATATCCTCGCGCTCTACGATCCTGTCAATAAATCCATGCTCTAATAAAAATTCCGCTCTTTGGAATTCCTTCGGCAATCTTTGGCCTATGGTCTGTTCTATTACCCTCTGCCCCGCAAAGCCGATAAGAGCGTTCGGCTCGGCAAGTATAATATCGCCAAGCATGGCAAAACTTGCCGTAACACCGCCGGTAGTAGGGTCTGTAAGCACGCTTATATACAGAAGTCCGGCGTCGCTGTGGCGTTTTAAAGCCGCCGACGTCTTTGCCATCTGCATAAGGGAAACTATTCCCTCCTGCATTCTCGCTCCGCCCGAACAGGCGAATAATATTACGGGCAGGCCCTCATCTGTGGCTCGCTCAACTGCATTCGCTATTTTTTCGCCGACGGCCTGCCCCATACTAGCCATTAGGAAGCGTCCGTCACAAGCTCCGATAACTACGGGTATTCCGTTTATTTCCGCCCTTCCCGTAATTATCGCTTCATTTAGCTTGGTTTTTTCTCTTACCTCATTCAGCTTTTCCCTGTAACCCTTGTAGCGCAGTGGGTTTTTAGCCGTTATATCCTTATCCCATTCCTCAAAGCTGCCCTTATCCACTGTCATCTCTATCCTGCGGTATGCGTGTACGTGAAAATAGCTGTGACATTCCGGACAGATATAATAATTCTTTTTTATATCCTCCGCAAACACGGTCGCCTTGCAACTTCCGCATTTTTTCAAAAGTCCGTCCGGCACCTCGGGCGCTCTCGCCAAAACTCCCCTGGGGCCTTTCTTCACGGTGCTTTTAAACATGGATTTAAGTATCATTTACATTCACTCCCATGATCACATGGTTATTCAGGAACTCGATATCGATATTGTTTTCCAGATAGTCCGGCTCCCTCATTATCTCAAAAAGATAATCCACATTGGTATCCACGCCCTCGATAACGACCTCTCCGAGAGCGCTCTGCATTTTGGATATTGCCTCTTTTCGGCTGTCCCCGTGAACTATGAGCTTTACAAGCATGGAATCATAGAAAACGGGTATCTTATAGCCGTCATAAACCGCCGTATCCACACGTATTCCCTGCCCTCCCGGCAAATGCAGTCCGGTAACAGTCCCAGGCGAGGGACGAAAATTTTTAGCCGGATTTTCGGCGTTGATACGGCATTCAATGGCGTGGCCATGTATACATACGTCCTTTTGTGATATTTCCAGCGGCAGACCCGACGCTATTCTTATCTGCTCCTTCACAAGATCAAGGCCGGTCACCCATTCAGTCACGGGATGCTCCACCTGTATTCTTGTGTTCATCTCCATGAAATAAAACCTTTGATCTTTATCGAGCAAAAACTCAATGGTGCCGGCGTTTACATAGCCTATGGCCTTAGCGGCTCTTACCGCTGCTGTTCCCATCTGCCTTCTCAGCTTATCGGATATTGCCGCCGAGGGCGCTTCCTCTATCATTTTCTGGTGATTTCTCTGGATCGAGCAGTCCCTTTCGCCCAAGTGTATGACATTCCCCTTGCTGTCAGCTAATATTTGAAACTCTATATGCCTGGGCCTCTCGATAAATTTCTCTATATACATAGTCCCGTTGCCGAAGGCCGTTTCCGCCTCTCTCTTGGCCGTTTGGAAGGCGAGCGGGAATTCCTCGGCATTTTTGGCCGTTCTCATTCCCTTTCCTCCGCCGCCCAGCGCCGCCTTTATTATCACCGGATAACCTATCCTTTCCGCCTCGGCGGCTCCCATCTTTGCGTCAAGTATAGGTTTATCTGTCCCGGGTATTATTGGCACTCCCGATGCCGCCATCGTATTCCTTGCGGCCTGTTTATCTCCGGCCTTTCTTATCACCTGTGACGAGGGGCCGACAAATATTACTCCGCATTTTTCACAAAACTCAGCGAACCGTGCGTTTTCTGACAAAAAGCCAAAGCCCGGGTGGATCGCGTCGGCTCCTGAAACGATCGTGGCGCTCATTATGCTTTCCATATTCAGATAGCTGTCCTCGGACGGTCCCGGGCCGATACATATGGCCTCGTCGGCAAGCTGGGTATGCAGGCTGTCCCTGTCGGCCTCAGAGTATACCGCCACGGTCTCTATACCAAGTTCCCTGCAGGCTCTTATAACGCGGACCGCTATTTCCCCTCGGTTGGCTATCAGCAGCTTTCTTATCATAGCCTCACCTTATCCTACAGCGAAGAGCAACTCAGCTTTTACCACAAGCCTTCCATCTACTGTGGCCTTCGCCTCGCCTACTCCTATGGAGCCTTTCTGCTTAATGATTTTTGTCTCAAGACGCAATTTATCGCCTGGCACGACCTTGCCCTTAAAGCGGCATTTGTCCACACCGCCAAAATAAGCGATCTTGCCCTTGTTTTCAGGCTTTGAAAGTATGGCTACCGCGCCTGTCTGCGCCAGAGCCTCTATTATGAGTACGCCCGGCATAACCGGCTCCTTAGGAAAATGTCCCCGGAAGAAGTCCTCCCTGAAGGTAACGCATTTATATCCTACGGCAAACTCTCCCGCCTCATGATCCTCTATATAGTCCACCAGCAAAAACGGGTGTCTGTGCGGAAGTATCTCCTCTATCTGTTTTATATTCAAGCTGTTCATTCTAAAATCTCCTTCCAGAAATTTCATATGACTCTGAAAAGCGGCTGCCCATATTCAACCGCGTCGCCGTTTTTCACATATATCTCGGCTATCTCTCCGTCAAAATCGCTTTCTATCTCGTTCATCAGCTTCATCGCCTCAACTATGGCTACCACCTGACCCTTTTTGATCCGGTCGCCGACCGAGGCAAATGGCGCCGCTTCTTCGGACGGCGCGGAGTAGAAGGTTCCGACAAGGGGCGCCCTTATCAATTTCCCTTCTTCCTTTTCAGGCTCAGTCTGTTTCTTGGCCTGCTCCGTTATCCGGGGAGTATATTCGGCGCTTACGGCCGGTTTGGCGTCTTGCCCTTTCTCTCGTTCCATAGAAAGCTTTACCTCGCAATTCTCATAGGAAAAGGACGTAAGCCTTGACCCCGATACATGGTCTATCAACTCCAATATCTGTTCAAGCTCCATTTGCTGTCCCTCCTCAGGCATCATACTTCTTTACAAGAAGTGATGCGTTATGTCCTCCGAAGCCCAGAGAATTGCTCATGGCGTAGCGAATATCGCATTTCTCAGGCGCTCCGAACATATAGTTCAGATCAAGCTCCTCGTCCCGCTCGCGGCTGCCAACCGTCTGATGCACAAAGCCCTCCTGTATGGACTTGACGCATACGATAAATTCCACACCGCCGGCGGCACCAAGCAAATGACCTATCATGGATTTTGTCGAATTTATTCTAATATCATAGGCATGGGTGCCAAAGGCCGTCTTTATGGCTCTCGTCTCACAAAGATCGTTATAACGCGTGCTTGTACCGTGGGCATTTATATAGTCCACCTGCTCAGGCTCTATTTCCGCGTCCTTCATGGCGTATGCCATTGCCATAGCAGCCCCGCTTCCGTCCTCAATAGGCGCGGTTATATGGCAGGCGTCGGCTGTGGCTCCATAGCCTACCAGCTCGGCCAGTATACTGGCTCCTCTGTTAAGAGCGTGCTCCAGCTCCTCAAGAACCACTACTCCGGCTCCCTCTCCCATTACGAATCCGCTCCTGTTTTTATCAAAGGGAACGGACGCCTTTAAAGGGTCATTCTCTGTCGTCAGCGCGGTAAGGTTGGCAAAGCCGGCAAGAGCTATCGGACATATGGCTCCCTCGGTTCCTCCGGCTATCATGACCTCCGCGTCGCCATATTGTATCGCCCTGAAGGCGTCTCCTATACAATGGGTGCCCGTGGCGCAAGCGGTAACGACGTTTGTACATTTTCCCCTGGCGCCAACGGCTATCGATACGTTGCCGGCGGCCATATTGCCAATCATTTTGGGTACCATAAGGGCGTCTACCCTTGCGGGACCCTTTTCCAGAAGCTTCCGCTCCGCCTTTTCCATCGCCTGCATCGAGCCTACTCCCGAGCCGATAATGACCCCTACACGGAACGGATCCTCCCTTTCCATATCAAGACCCGAATCCTTAACGGCCTCAAGCGCCGCCGCTACCGCATACTGCGAGAACGGCTCAAGCCTCTTTGCCATGCTCCTGTCAACACGTTCCTTTATATCAAAGTCCTTTACCTCGGCGGCCAGCCTGACCTTATATCCGGAGGTGTCAAATTTTGTTATTTCGCCTATTCCGACTTTTCCCTCCTTGACGCCGTTCCAAAAGCTGTCGGCGTCATTGCCTGTCGGCGTGACCGCTCCGAGTCCCGTAACAACAACTCGTCTTTTCATAATCATAACCTCTCAGTATTGAGCCTTAGTCCCGGCTCTCACATATTCATCCCGCCGTCCACACATATTACCTGTCCCGTAATATAACCTGCCTCATCGGACGCAAGAAAAGCCGCTGTTTTCGCGACCTCCTCCGCCCTGCCGGCCCTGCCAAGGGGTATGGCCTTAAGATAATAGTCCTTTATATCCCTAGGCAGTACAGAGGTCATGTCTGTCTCAATAAAGCCGGGAGCTATGGCGTTTACCGTAATTCCCCTTGAGGCCAGTTCCTTAGCCGCGGACTTCGTCAGGCCTATAACGCCGGCCTTTGACGCGGCATAATTCGCCTGTCCCGCGTTTCCGCTTATACCTACTACCGAGGCGATATTTATTATCCTGCCGCTTTTTTGCCTGAGCATTTGTCTTGACGCATGGCGTATACAGTTGAAAGCTCCCTTCAGGTTGACATCTATTACCGCGTCAAAGTCCTCCTCGCTCATTCGCATAAGCAGGCCGTCTCTTGTGATCCCGGCGTTATTTACCAGTATATCTATTCTTCCGTAGTCCCTGACAACATCTTTCAGGAAATCTCCGCAGGCCGTGAAGTCAGAGACATTACACCGGTACGTGGCCGCTTCTCCGCCGTCGGCTCTTATTTTCTCACAAATGCCTTTGGCGGCCTCCTTAGAACCGTTATAATTAATGACAACGAATACCCCTCTTCGGGCCAGCTCCAAAGCTATGGCCCTGCCTATTCCTCTTGACGCGCCCGTTATTACCGCTACCTTTTTATCAGACATTTTCTTTGCTCCTTAACTCTGCCGCTGTTTTCTCCAGGTCATCAACAGTTTCTATGTTATAGACCTTCACACTTCGATTTATTTTTCTCATAAAGCCTGACAGCGTTCTGCCCGGACCTATTTCTATGAACGTATCTATGCCGTCTGCTATCATCGTCTCTGCGTCCTGCTGCCATTTTACCGGGGAACATATCTGCTCCGCCAAAAGCTTCTTTATCTGTCCGCAGTCGGTAACGTAACCGCCTGTGACGTTGGCGGCATATGGTATTTTCAGCTTTGAAAGCTCTATCCTTTCAAGCTTCTTCGCAAGGCTTTCCCCCGCTTTCGCAAGCAGCCTTGAATGAAACGGCCCGCTGACATTGAGCGTAAGCACCCGTCTGGCTCCTGCCTCCTTCAGCTTTGCGGCAGCCTCAGCCACAGCGCCGTTTTCTCCTGTTATCACCGTCTGACCCGGACAATTGTAATTGGCTATCTCTACGCCATCGATCGAGCTGACGATATTTTCAATGCTCTTGATGTCCAGTCCCAGAACCGCCGCCATTGAACCTGTACCCGCCGGAACGGCGTTCTCCATTAGTATCCCTCTTTCTTTGACCGTGACCAGAGCGTCCTTAAGACTTAACGCTCCGGCCGTCTTTATTGCGCAGTATTCGCCAAGACTTAGTCCCGCGGTGACATCAGGGACGATCCCCGCTTCCTCAACGGCAGTCTCCATAGCGAGACAAGCCGTGACCATTGCCGGCTGTGTATACTCAGTCAGGTCGAGCCTGTCATTTTCCTCAAAGCAAAGCTTACTCATGTCCATATCAAGCCATTGGCTCGCCAGGTCGAAAATCTGTCTTGAGCAATTGTATTTCTTATAAAAATCCTTTGCCATTCCGGCCTTCTGCGCTCCCTGACCAGGAAATATAAACGCGATTTTACTCATATGCGCACGCACCCTTCAAAAGACGGCCTGCCTCGCTGACGAGTCCATCTATTATCTCCTTACAGGTAAGTTCTTCCTTTATAAGGCCGGCTATCTGACCAGCCATTACGCTGCCGTTTTTAACATCGCCGTCAACGACCGCTTTTCTAAGTCCGCCCGAAGCAAGCTCCTCAAGCTCTAAAAGCGTAGCTCCCTCTGCCTCACGCTTCAAATATTCCTTTGTCATCTGGTTTCGCAGCGCTCTCACCGGATGTCCGGTGGTGCGTCCCGTGACCCTCGTATCTATGTCCTTCGCCTTGATTATGCAGTTCTTATAGTTTTCATGGACCCGCGCTTCTTTAGATGCCACAAATCTTGTCCCTATCTGGACTGCCTTTGCCCCAAGCATGAACGCCGCGGCAACTCCTCTGCCGTCAGCTATTCCGCCCGCGGCTATTACAGGGATATTTACGGCATCGACCACTTGCGGTACCAAAGTCATAGTTGTGGACTCTCCTATGTGGCCTCCCGATTCCGTCCCCTCGGCTATTACGGCGTCCGCTCCGCACCGCTCCATGCGCTTTGCCAGGGCTACCGACGCTACGACAGGGATCACTCTTATTCCCGCTTCCTTCCACATTTTCATGTACTTTTCGGGATTTCCAGCTCCCGTAGTCACTACACTTACGCCCTCCTCGGCGGCGGCTTTGGCTACCTCGTCGGCATAGGGGCTCATAAGCATTATATTTATTCCAAAGGGCTTATCAGTAAGCTCCTTTGTCTTTCTTATCTGCTCCCTGACCCATTCAGCCGGTGCGTTGGCCGTGCCTATTATACCAAGTCCTCCGGCCCCCGAAACGGCCGCCGCGAGGTGATATTCGGCTACCCACGCCATTCCGCCCTGTATTATCGGATATTCTATTTTGAGTAGCTCGGTAATTTCGGTTTTCATGGACTTACCCCCCGCTTTACTGCTTATTAGCTAAATATTTTTCAACGTCTCCTATGGTCTGGATCGTCTCGAGGTCCTCTGTAGGTATCTCAATGTCAAATTCCTCCTCCATAGCCGAAACTATCTCAAACAGGTCCAGCGAGTCGGCGCCGAGGTCCTTTTTAAAGGAGGTCTCCGACGTAAGTGTTTCGATTTCTATTCCCATTGAGTCCGCTACTATTTCCTTTACTTTTTCTAACATATTTTATTCTCCTTTATTTTCATATTTTATTTTTACCATCTGATAAGGCTCGCTCCGTAGGAAAGTCCTCCTCCGAACCCTGCCAGCACAACGCTGTCTCCCCTATGGAGAGCGCCTTTTTTATTAAGTTCGTCAAGCAGTATAGGTATGCTTGCCGACGAGGTATTGCCTGTATGTCTTATGTTTATCGGAATTTTTTCCGAGGGTATGCCCAGCTTTTTTGCAATAGAAGTGACTATGCGGGCGTTTGCCTGATGAACGACAAACAAGTCTATGTTCTTTACCTCAAGTCCCTCTTTTATCAAAAGCTCGTTTATGACCTTTGGCACCCTTGAAACGGCAAATTTGAATATGTCACTTCCCTCCATTTGAATAAATGTTTCCTCCGCGCCAATGTTTTCATAGCGTTTTTGGTTCCTGCTGGCGCATCTTAGGGCGTCACCCTTGTCTCCTGCGGAGTGTGTCACCTGTGAGTATTTCCCATCGCATGAGCCTTTTATAACGGCGGCTCCCGCTCCGTCGGCAAAAAGTATACAGGTCGAGCGGTCATTCCAGTTGATCAGGTCCGAGAGCTTCTCCGCCCCTATGACAACGGCTGTTTTATATATTCCCTGGCTGATATAAGACTGTGCCGTGTTCATGGCGAACAAAAAGCCTG
The DNA here is from genome assembly GCA_964493235.1 of uncultured Lachnospiraceae bacterium. Classification (GTDB taxonomy): domain Bacteria; phylum Bacillota; class Clostridia; order Lachnospirales; family Anaerotignaceae; genus Metalachnospira. The sequence goes on along the minus strand of CAZBNY010000005.1, from coordinate 16,174 downwards.
TGCAGGCCGCGTTCATGTCAAAGCAGGTGGCGTTCACCGCGCCAAGTATGCTCTGCACCCGGCACGCCGTACACGGAGCGAGCATTCCTCCCGAAACCGTGGCCGTAATTATCAAGTCAACATCTTCGGGGGCGATCTTTGCATCCGCCAACGCCAGCCGTGCCGCTTCTGCCGCCATTGACGCCGTGCTTTCTGACTCATCGGCTATATTCCTTGTTTCGATACCGGTTCTCTCCCTTATCCATTCATCGCTGGTATCGACCATCTGGGCCAGCTTGTCGTTATTCCAAGCATTTTTTGGAATATACGAGCCGGTCCCGTATATTTTTCCAACCATAGCTTTCTTCCTATCATTTATTTTTATTTTAAAATATTTTGATTTTCAAATTATATCATAATCAAAATATTTGTCAACCCAAATATTGTATGATCTAAAAATTTAATATTACTTTAAGAAACGTAAAAGCAGCCGGACCATAAAAAATATGCACCCCAAATCAAATGGAGTGCATATTAAAACAATCCGGCTGTTATTCTTTATTAAATTTTTACCCGAGCACCGTCTGACAACGGTATATATTTTCAGAACGGCCCCTTAAGCAAGCTATTTCAGCCTTCTCAAATATTTTTCTCTTGTAGCCATTCCGCCCCTGATATGCCTTTCGGCCTTATTGATCTCAAGCACTCGCCTTACGGAGCGGGCCAGTTCCGGATCGATCTTTTCAATGCGGTCAGTTATATCTTTATGTACAGTCGACTTACTTATACCGAACTTTTTAGCCGTTTCTCTTACCGTAGAGTTGGAGCTGATAATAAAATTCGCTACCTCCACTGCCCTTTCTTCGATATATGACTTCAAAAAAAGCACTCCTCTAAACAATTCCTTGCTTATTTATATGCCGCGGGGTGCATCGTTATGAAAATATGAACGTCCTTCAGTCTGTACTTAAAGCGCATTATCATTGATCGTGATTTATCTTATTTCTTAAGTCGACCGTCGACGAAGCGCATCATAAAAACCATTTATAAAAGGCAACGAATGCTTGCAGTTAAACATTCGTTGCCCTTTTATGGTTACTTATGGCACCGACAATTAAGTTTCGGATCTTTTATTGACTTTTGATCTTACATCTTCTTAACAGTAAGAGTTACCTTTTCACCGTTAATGTTCCATTCTTTAGTATAGCCTTCGCCTGTGCCCTCTGTCATTTCAACAGCAAGCACATCGCTCATTATGCTTTCCTTGTTGCGCTCAATCACTCCTGCAACCTTTCCGCTGTCCTTATAGTAAACGGCAATTCTGTCAAGGACCTCAAATCCGGCCTCTTTACGCATTGTCTGGATCTTGCTAACAATCTCTCTTACGAAGCCTTCCTCAATAAGCTCCTCAGAAAGGTTTGTATCCATAACAACTGTCACGCCGTTGTCCTCGACCGATACATGGCCCTCCTTCTGGGCAGTATCGATAAGAAGATCGCTTTCCTCAAGCACAACCTCTGTACCATCGATCACAAGAGTTACCTTTCCGTTGGCCTTAAGCTCGTTCATAAACGCAGTTCCGTCAACCTCGGCAAGGGCCGCGCCGATCTTAGGCACGATCTTTCCGTATTTAGGTCCGAGCGTGCGGAGCTGGGGTTTGAACTTATATGTTACAAAGCCCTCAACATCGTCCGTAAACTCAATCTTCTTTACATTAAGCTCATCAAGAACGATGCCGGCGTACATTTCAGGAAGAGCCTTTTCCGCTCTTACATACATTGTGCCGATAGGCTGTCTGTTCTTAATATTGGCCTCGTTCCTTGCCGCACGTCCCAGTACAACGATGTCAAGCACAAGGTCCATGTTTTCCTCAAGCTCCTTGTCGATCCATTCCTCGTTGGCAACGGGGAAATCGCAGAGATGTACGCTTTCGGGAGCGCTGCTGTCAAGCTTGGCGACGATGTTCCTGTAAATCTCCTCAGCGATATAAGGTGTGAACGGAGCCGCTACCTTAGCAAGCGTTGAAAGCACCGTATAAAGAGTCATATACGCATTGATCTTGTCCTGAGGCATTCCGCTGGCCCAGAAACGCTCGCGGCTTCTTCTTACATACCAGTTGCTCATGTCATCAACAAAGCTCTGGAGCGCTCTCGCGGGCTCTGTTATCTTATATGAGTCAAGGCACTCGTCCACATATTTAACAAGCGTCTGGAGCTTTGAAAGTATCCATTTATCCATAGGCGGCAGCTTATCATACTCAAGCTTGTACTCCGTAGGATTAAAGCTGTCTATATTCGCGTAGAGAACATAGAACGCGTATGTGTTCCAGAACGTTCCCATGAACTTTCTCTGCGACTCGTCAACGGCCTCGTCGTCGAAACGGCAAGGGAGCCAAGGAGCCGAATTTACATAGAAATACCAACGGATAGCGTCTGCGCCCTGCTTATTCATTACGTCCCAGGGGTCAACGACATTTCCTTTATGCTTACTCATCTTGATGCCGTATTTATCGAGAACGTGTCCCATTGACATACAGTGTGTATATGACGTAGTGCCAAATACAAGCGTCGATACTGCAAGCATCGAGTAGAACCAGCCTCTTGTCTGGTCAACGGCCTCGGTGATGAAGTCAGCCGGGAATCTCTTTTCAAAGATGTCCTGATTCTCAAACGGATAGTGCCACTGGGCAAAGGGCGCCGAGCCTGAATCGAACCAGCAGTCTATGACCTCGGGAACACGTTTCATCTGCTTTCCGCACTTAGGGCATTTGATGTGGACAGCGTCGATATACGGCTTATGAAGCTCAAGCTCCTCGGGGCAGTCGTCCGACATACTTCTAAGCTCCTCAACGCTTCCGATCGTATGGAAGTAACCGCATTCACACTCCCAAACGGGCAGAGGTGTTCCCCAATAACGCTCACGGCTTAAGCCCCAGTCGACTACGTTCTCGATGAAGTTGCCGAAACGTCCGTGTTTTACGTTTTCAGGATACCACTCGATAGTGTCGTTGTTTGCTACGAGCTGATCCCTTACCTTTGTCATTTCAATGAACCATGTGCTTCTGGCGTAGTAAAGAAGCGGTGTGTCGCATCTCCAGCAGAATGGATAGCTGTGCTCAAAGGGAACAGCCGCAAAGAGATAACCCTTTTCCCTCAAATATTCAATGATAGGCTTGTCGCATTCTTTAACGAACTTTCCGGCCCAGGGCGTTACCTCGCTTGTGAAGTTGCCCTGTGTGTCAACGTACTGACGGAAAGGAAGTCCGAATATGCGTCCTACTCTATAGTCGTCCTCACCGAAGGCGGGAGCCGTATGAACAACGCCCGTACCGTCCGTAAGAGTTACATAATCGTCCGTAACAACATAAAATCCCTTAGGATCTGTCTCAAGGAAATCAAATATGCAGGTATATCTTGTGCCCTGAAGGTCAGAGCCTTTGAAGGTCTCAAGTATCTCAAAGTCCTCCTTGAGGACCGTCTCAACGAGAGCCTTCGCGAAAATAAGAACATCTCCCTTGTAGCTTACACGGCAGTAATCCTCATTGGCGTTTACTACAAGAGCTACATTCGATGGAAGTGTCCAAGGCGTTGTTGTCCATGCGAGGATATATTCGTTTTCCTTGCCCTCAACAGGGAACTTAGCGTATACCGAAAGCTCCTTAACGTCCTTATAGCCCTGAGCTACCTCGTGGCTGGAAAGAGCAGTTCCGCAGCGAGGGCAGTAGGGAACTACCTTATGACCCTTGTAAAGAAGGCCCTTTTCCCAAATCTTTTTAAGCGCCCACCATTCGGACTCAATGTATGTGTCATGGTATGTTACATAGGGATCGTCCATGTCGGCCCAGAAAGCGACACGGTCGCTCATCTGCTCCCACTCTGTGCTGTATTTCCAAACGCTTTCCTTACATTTCTTGATGAAAGGCTCAACGCCGTATTCCTCGATCTGAGGCTTGCCGCTGATGCCGAGCTGTTTCTCTACCTCAAGCTCAACAGGAAGACCGTGCGTATCCCAGCCGCCCTTACGGAGAACGTCATAGCCCTTCATAACACGGTAACGAAGGATAAGGTCCTTGATAGATCTTGTCTCAACGTGGCCGATATGGGGTTTTCCGTTGGCTGTGGGCGGACCCTCGATCCACGTGAAACGGGGAGCGCCTTCTCTTAACTTAACGCTTTTTTTGAAAATTTCGTTCTGTTTCCAGAACTCAAGAATCTTCTGTTCTCTGTCCACAAAATTCAGGTCTGTGGACACCTTTTCGTATAACATTCCTATACCTCCAAACTGATAATTACATTTCCAAACCCGCCGCGCGCATCTCAATTTAGCTGCGCCGCACGGCTCAATTACAACAAAAAGGCTCATCATCCCACACAGGACGAATGAGCCTTACTCTCCGCGGTACCACCTGACTTGACGTTAATCAAAACGTCCACCTCGAACCGTATAACAAATAATTATACATGCCCCTCTAACGTGGGGAACCGTCCCAAACTACTCAAATTTCATCGGGCCGCTCCGCGGTGATATTCAATATACCCAAAGCGTCAGGCTTACACCATCCCTGACTCGCTGTACCTCAAAAGCATATCTACTGTCCGCATCAAAGCGTTTTTGTTTTAAATTCTTAGAGTAATTATAACTCCTACAACTGGGTATTATACATTATTGAATATTTTTTGTAAAGAAAAATCTTATTGCACTTATAAATTTCTTGTAATAAAACTAATTTATGGATGCGGTTTTATGAGATTATATAAATTTATCTTATTTTCTCATAAAATCAATGAATAAAATTTCCGTGAGCGGGTATCGAAAAACGTATACTATTTAACAGCCCTGAAGCGCTTATCTTCATTGTAAAAGCGAATAATTAAACTTCGCCGGCGGCTTTCAAAATAATTTCTGTTACAAATTACGCGGTGATTTTTGGAGAACTGAGGCCGCGCTTGACATAGAGTCTGTTTTAGTCAATACCGTTTCAGTAGCGACTGAAGTAACTGCTGATGCAGGCTATGGTGAAATAAAAGATTATGATAACTCCTATTACACTGAAATCACCGATGATGCCGCTTTTTACAGTGAGACAATCGACAGCTCGGATGTTGTATATGAAACCGCTTATGTCGTTGCCGCTGATAATACCGGCGATAAAACCTTTGAGGAGATATTCACCGAATACGTGGACTATGGCATCGAATATAAGGCCAATGAGGGCGGACGCGGCAATGTGTACTATAACGGCGAGATCATCAAGATTTTTGCGGACGAAAACGACAAGGCCGTATTTACCTATGAGTCTGAGGATAAGGGGACTGTTATCGTAAGAACGGTTTATGACAATAACGGAAATTTGATAGGATTAACTAAAGAATAATGTGAGATTTTGTTCAAATTTTAATTTTATTTTTCAGTTCATTAGTGTATAATGAAGGTCATATATTAATGAAGGGATGTTTTACAATGAATTTTGAAACGATGTCACTGCTGACTGACTTCTATGAGCTGACTATGATGCAGGGCTACTTCAATGCCGGCAATGACAAAACTGTCGTATTCGACGTGTTTTACCGTGTCAATCCTTCGGAAAACGGCTTTGCCATAGCCGCAGGACTTGAGCAGGTAATAGACTATATAAAAAATCTTAAATTCTCGGACAGTGACATTGAATATCTTCGTTCGAGCAACTCCTTCTCCAATGAGTTTTTGAACTATCTTAAGGATTTCAAATTCACGGGCGATATTTACGCCATTCCCGAGGGAACTATCGTCTTTCCTACGGAGCCGCTTGTCAGGGTCAAGGCTCCCATTCTTGAAGCGCAGATAGTTGAGGCCGCTATGCTCAACATAATCAATCATCAGTCGCTTATCGCCACTAAGGCGTCCAGAGTTGTATGGGCAGCCAGCGGGGACGCAGTCATGGAGTTCGGCCTTCGCCGCGCCCAGGGCCCCGACGCCGGAATATACGGAGCGAGAGCCGCTGTTATCGGCGGCTGTGCCGGAACAAGCAATGTGCTTACCGGAAAGATGTTCAACGTCCCTGTCCTCGGTACCCACGCTCACAGCTGGGTAATGAGCTTTCCTTCGGAGCTGGAGGCATTCAGACATTACGCAAAGACATTCCCCGACGCCTGCACCTTCCTTGTGGATACCTATGACACGCTCCGCTCAGGCGTACCAAACGCCATAAAGGTTTTCCAGGAAATGAAGGACGCGGGTATTCCTCTTAAAAACTACGGCATCCGTCTTGACAGCGGCGATCTGGCCTATCTTTCCAAAAAGGCCAGAAAGATGCTTGACGAGGCAGGCTTTACGGACGCCAAGATAACGGCCTCCAGCGACCTTGACGAGTATCTCATAATGAGCTTAAAGCTTCAGGGCGCTAAGATAAACAGCTGGGGCGTAGGAACAAAGCTTATAACCTCGGACGACTGTCCTTCCTTCGGCGGAGTATACAAGCTGTCGGCAGAAAGCGATGAAAACGGCAATTTTATCCCTAAAATCAAGCTGAGCAACAACCCCTCAAAGATCACAAATCCCGGTATCAAAAAGATACTACGATTCTATGATAAGGAAACCGGCAAAATCAAGGCCGATCTCATATGCCTTGATGAGGAGCAGTACAGCGAGGATCAGAAGATCAAGCTTTTCGACCACATGGCTAAGTGGAAAAAGATGATTTTGAGACCCGGTGAGTATACAATAAGGGAACTGCTTGTACCCGTATTCATAAACGGCGAATGTGTTTACAAATCGCCGGCGGTAATGGACATCAGGGCCTACTGCCAGAAAGAGCTTGATACCCTTTGGGACGAGCATAGAAGGCTTGCCAATCCGCATACGGTTCCCGTTGACCTTTCGGACAAGCTGCTTGAGCTGAAAAATAAACTCATTGATGAAATGAGCGAACCCGAATAATAAAATACGAAAGACCTAAACGGTGTGACCGCCGTTTAGGTCTTTTTTGTATCCCGTATAAAGACTCCGTTTATTCCGCCGTTATTTTTTCTATCTTTTCGATTATTTCCGCAGCCTTTGCTTCCGTTATCGTTTCGCCTGCCCTGAACATTCCGTCCTCCAGCTCCAGAATTCCCAGCGAGACAACATTTGTCACCGACTGCACCGCCCATTCGCTTATATTACTGTCGGCGAAATAGGCCTCTGTCTCAGCGTCCGCCGCGCCCATGTACTTCAAAAATCTGTCGATTATTACCGCGGCCTCCTGTCTTGTTATAAGCTTTGACGGGGAGAAGGTGCCATCGCCGTTTCCTACGGCTATTCCGTTTTCGGCGGCCCACATTACCGGCCTATAGTTCCGCGCAAAATAGAAAACATCGTAAAAATCCATCGTTTCCGCATATTCCGCCTTGCCGTATTTCTCCGCCAGCTCATAAAGCGACGTTACAAGGGCACCCCTTGTCAGGTACATTTCTCCGCTCGGTCTATAGCTTTCAATGATCGGGTCCGCCAATATTGCCTCAACGGCTGTGTCTGTTCCGTTCATATAATCCGCAAGGCTCTGCTCCGCAACCAGATCCGGGTGTATCGGCTCGATACCGTAGCCCTGGGCGCATTCCAGATAGTCGCTCATGGATATGAATTTAGTCGAGTGGCTTACCCTTATACCGCTGTTTGGAAGAATAAAGTTTGATACGGAACCAAAATGGTTGACGCTGCCGCCTGTCTCAGTCCCAACCAGATAACCGCCCATTTCCTTTATCATCATGGCGTTTATTATTGCTGATGAAAATGTCCTTTCACCTACTATTCCGTATACCTTAGCTCCGGTTTTGTCCATATACATTTTAGAGATGTTCAATATAGGCTGTAAAAGTCCGTCCGAGCCTCCGCCGTTATTTCTCAAATCTATCATTATGATACTGTAAGAGCCGTTATCTAAGTCAGAAAGTACCTGCTTCGCAAAGTCCTCTATCGGCAGGTTCGACTCCTCCATACATCTGTTGTACTGGATATAATAAGCGCTGTCTGTCAGCGGCTCGGCGAAATAATATCTTTCGCCGTCCTCCTCGGTCGCCGGTACAGCCGTTCTTTTTTCCGCCAGCTTGACAAGGCTGATTTTGCCGTCCATCAGCTCGTCTACTAAAATCGGCTGTAATTCCAGCTCATGCCTATTACCGTTGTCGTCGGAAAGAACCATATTCAATGGCTCGCCCTTTTCCTTGGCCCCCACATAGGCAAGAAAATCGTCCACATAGAAATTCCTCGAGACCTGTCTTTTCAGATAAACATCATTATCGGCGCTGAACAGAGAAGTGAACTTTTCACACAGCTCGTCAAACGTCAGACCCTCTATGGTCTCTACCCTCATTCCCAGCAGATCTTCGTTTTCGGCCGGAACAAGGTTTACTGTCCATTTTCCGTCGAATCTCGCGATATTTATCGGGAATACATCTATCCCCTCATATATATTTAGAGACGATGTCGTATGCGAGTCGCCTACCAGCGCCACAAGCGACTGCAGATCCAGCGCGAACTCAAAGGCGCTGTCCGTCTCCAGCTTCTGAGATATTTCGTTTTTCTTAGCCAAAAAGGTTTCCTCGGGATTATTATAGAAAATATCGGGGTGTACCGTTTTAAGCGTTTCATAGAGAAAATTCAGATCCTCTGTTCTCGCGCTTATATTAGGCTCGGCGGCAAAGACCGTTGTTGATACCATAACAAACGCCGCTGTCAATGCCATTAATCTCTTTAATTTCATTGCCTCTCCTCCTTATCCTCTTAAAAATTCAGAAACCTCCTCCGGCAACTCATAATTTGAAACAAACCAATCGTCAGGTATAATTTTCATAAACTCGTAATCTTCAATTCCGCCAAGCACCTTCACATCGGCATAGTCGCAATCCTTATATGTCGTTATTCTCGCTATTTCCGTAAACTTTCCGCTGTTATCCTGAATAACTGTCTCTGTCGCAGGCTGCTCCACAAGGAATACATACTCCGGCTCAAGATCTTCAGGGAGCTTTTCAATTTTGGTCCATTCTCTTACATTCAGGCTGTCCGCAAACCCGTCTATGTCCTCTATTTCCTCGGCGGCCCGCTCATTCCCGTCCGTGCTTTCCATGTCCTTGGCCTTTATTTTGGTTATCCTCAGCGGCTTGTCGTTCTCGTCCTGTTTATAACCGTCAAATATTTCCACAGCCCAGTTTTCGTCCTCCATCTCCTCATCAAGGCTTGCCTTGACCTCATCATAAATGCTGTCAAGCAGTCCTTTGGCTTCGTCCGGGTTTTTGTCCATTTCGGCCTTTTCCTCATCGATAAGTGCGCCGCCCTGTCCGTTGTGGACCGCCACACATCCGCTAAGCATCGCCGCCGAGACCACTCCGATCACTATCGATCCCTTCATACTCTCACTCCTGTCTATCTTGTATAATTGTACTAATTTTCTAATACAAATATACACCAAGACGATCCCATTGTCAATACTATATTCCTTCATTGTATTCTATTATTTATGTCAGACTTTATATATCAAACATTTT
>CAZBNY010000005.1:0-6598 GCA_964493235.1 uncultured Lachnospiraceae bacterium | reverse complement strand
TGCGCGTATATCCACCATCGGCGCCGACGGTTATCCGTACACCGTATGCGTCCACTATATACACAGGGACGGCTGTTTCTATTTCCACGGACTGCCAAAGGGAGAAACCCGGACAATATATCAAGCTGTCCAAAGGTTTACCTTGAGATAAGCGGATTTACAAAAATCATGGAGGACAGCATAGGTACGCCCTGCAACGCTGACGCGGAATATGAAAGCGTCGTAGTAAGAAGGGACGCGGAAATAATCTCGTATATGTCTGAAAAGGAATTGATCCCTGGCCTTATAATAGACAAAGATGTTCTTAAAATAAGCGGCTTTGCCCTTCCCGAAAATATGGTAAAGGGAACGGCGGTCGATAAAATCACGCCTAAAAATATAACGGGTAAATATCAAAAATAAAAACATGGGGCGGGATTCATTTCCGCCCCATTATCAGCCTAAAACATTTCAGCTTAAACTCTTACAGCAACATTATTCCGGCCTTCTCACAGGCTTCCCTTGTGGCGTCGTCCCACATACTTGCGTGAACCTCGCCAATGTGCGCCGTACCTATCATCAGCATACAAAGTCTTGACTGGCCTATACCGCCTCCCATTGTAAGCGGAAGCTCGCCGTTTAAAAGAGCCTTATGGAAAGGCAGCGCACGTCTGTCGTCACAGCCGGCTATTGTAAGCTGTCTGTCAAGGGATTCCTCATCGACCCTTATACCCATCGAGGAGACCTCAAAGGCCTGATTTAATAGATCATTCCAGAAAATGATGTCGCCGTTAAGCTCCCAATCGTCATAGTCCGGCGCTCTGCCGTCGTGCGGCTTGCCCGACTTTAACGCTCCGCCTATTTTCATAAGGAAGATGGTCTTATGCTCCTTTACGAAGGCGTTTTCTCTCTCATGGGGAGTAAGGTCAGGATACATATCCTCCAGCTCCTGAGACGTTATGAATGTTATGTCCCTGCTAAGCTTCGTGGAGAGTATAGGGAACTCATTTTTGAGTTGTCCCCATGTATCACAGATAGCGTTAACTATCTTCTGCACGGTTTCCTTAAGATAGTCAAGGTTCCTTTCCTCTCTTGTTATTATTTTTTCCCAATCCCACTGGTCAACATAAATAGAATGGATATTGTCAAGCTCCTCATCGCGTCTGATGGCGTTCATGTCGGTGTAAAGTCCTTTGCCGACATAAAAATCATAGCGTTTAAGGGCATAGCGTTTCCACTTTGCCAGTGACTGTACTACCTGACAGTCGCTTCCCGCGGCAGGAACGTCAAAGTCTACAGGTCTTTCATAGCCGTTAAGGTTGTCGTTAAGACCGGAGGCCCCGTCAACAAAGAGCGGCGCCGAGACCCTTTTAAGATTAAGCTCACTGCTGAGTCTATAGGGGAAGACTTTTTTTATAAAGTCAATCGCTCTTTGCATTTCATAGATTGTCAATGGGCACTTATAGCCCTCTGGAATGTAAATTTTGTTCATAATGCACCTCTGTTATGTTATTTTATCTCGTCCAGCGAAATCATTTCCTTTATTTTTTCTACATCGTGAGCGATCACGTGCTCTCCGGCAAGTATACATATCACATTCAAATTATTTTTTCCGATAAACTCACCCTGGAAAACCTTTTGCTGTGTGGTCGTTATCCTTACTGTCATGCCCTTTTTAAAATCCATTCCTTTAAAATTGAATGTTTCTATAGGAAACAGCCTTGTACATTTGGCCATGACTGATTTCCTGTCAGACCCTTTAAAACTCAAATTAAACTCTTCCTCAGCAAGAAGCGTCCTGAACTTCAGCAGCTTCATTATTATATATGTAATACATAAGGCCAGAAGAGCGGCGTAAAAATAATGATATATTCCAAGCGAAGAAAACATTTCAAGCATATAACTCAACTCCCTTCAAGGTCTGATTATACAACAAACATATATTATTAATCAACTGTTACCTCCGTAAATCCATGTCCGCAGGCCGGAAGAAATTTTTCAGTCAGGTCCTCTACGGTTATTATGACCGTCGCCGTATTAACGCATGGGTGTACAGCTATTTTTTTCATTTTCAGCACATCTGTATCTATAAGGAGCCTTACCCTGCCATCTCTGTCATTCATAAGTCCCAGCGGACTTACGCTTCCGGGACAGATATCTAAACATTCCAGCATATGCTCGTTATCGGCAAATGTCATTCTGGGCACTCCTATTTGTTTGGAGACCCTTCCGGTATTGAGTTTCTTATTTCCCGGCATGACCAGCAGATAAAATCCCGTGCTGTGCCGTGCTCTGAGAAACAGGTTTTTGCAGATCTCAATTCCTATTCTTTTTTCAAGCTCCCCTGCCTCGGCTATAGTCATCACGGCCTCATGGTCATATTTCTCATAGCTTATGCCAAGCCTGTCCAAAAATTCATAGGTTCTTTTTTCCCTGTCCTGCATCTTATCAGTCCTTGTTCAAATACGCGTATATTTCTCTTTTGGAAACACCTCTGTCCTTGGAGACCCGTTTCATGGCCTCCTTTTCGGTCATTCCCTCGGAAAGGTATTTTTCCATATGCTCCTCTATGGTTATGTTCAACCAGCCGTCAATTTCCTCCTGACGCAGCTCGCTCTCGCTCATTCCGCCGACAACTATGACAAACTCGCCCTTTGGCGGATTTGCCTTATAGTGCTCCAAAAGGCCGGCTAACGTATCGTGCCTTACCTCCTCATAACGCTTAGTTATCTCCCTTACCGTAGCGGCCTCCCTGTCACCGGCGGTTTTAAGCAGCACTGACAGCGTATCCGTCAGCCTGTGGGGCGCCTCATAAAACACAGTCGTCCTCGTTTCCTTCTCAAGATTTTTAAGGACTGTCTGCCTTTCCTTCTTATCCGTTGGCAGAAATCCCTCGAATACATATCGTCTGGCGTCCATTCCCGACAATACCAGCGCCGATATTCCCGCCGAGGCTCCCGGGGCTATCGTCACCGGTATGCCTTCCTCCCTGCACCGTCTTGCCATATCCTCGCCCGGATCGGAAATGCCGGGCATTCCTGCATCTGTCACAAGGGCAATACTTTTGCCCTCCTTAAGCTTTTCTATAAGCGCAGGGCCCTTTGTGTCCATGTTATGCTGATGATAGCTTGTCATCGGCGTTTTTATCTCAAAGTGGTTCAAAAGCTTAAGCGTGTTCCTTGTGTCCTCAGCGGCTATTATGTCCACGCTTTTTAATATTTCTATTACTCTGAGCGTCATATCCCCAAGATTTCCTATGGGAGTGGCGCACAAGTATAAAGTTCCGCTCAAAGCACTCATCCTATTCGTAATAAATCTTCATTATCTCATCTGTATAGCTTCTGTCGTCCCTGTATATGACAAGGGGCGGCATTATCTTTACCATAGGCTTTCCGTTAGACGCCGCCTCGATAAGCACCATTACGGGTTCTCTGTCCGCGAAGGAATGCACGAATCTTATTCTTTTCGGCTCCAGCCTATAGCTTCTTAACGTCACCAGAATGTCAGTCAGTCTGTGCGGCCTGTGTACCATATAGAGCCTTCCCTGCGGGACAAGCAGTCTTGCCGATGCCGCTACAACGTCCTCCAATGAGCAAAGCACCTCATGTCTGGCAATAGTTTTAGGTGAGAACTCATTTTTCAGTCCTCCACCGTCGTTCATATACGGTGGGTTGACCGTCACAACGTCGAAGGACGAGGCCCTGTAAAGCGCCCCGGTATTTTTAACGTCACCCTCGTCTATCGTGACCTTCTCCTGAAGATCGTTCAAAAGCACCGAGCGGCGTGCCATTTCGGCGCTCTCGCTCTGTATCTCAAGACCAGTAAAATGCGCTCCCTCGGTCTTTGCCTCCAGAAGTATCGGTATAACTCCCGTACCTGTACAAAGATCCATTGCTGTCTCTCCCTTTTTCACCTCGGCAAAGCCGCTTAATATCACAGCGTCTATGCCAAAGCAAAACCGTTTGGGATCCTGTATTATTTTGTAGCCGTTTCGGTGGAGATCGTCCACTCGCTCATAGTCCTTTATCTCAACATTCATAACATCAGTCGTCTAAGCTTGTATCAAGCTGATCATGCTCGTCATGCTTTTTCTGTTTCTTGGATTTTATTACCTTTATCTCATTTACGGAATAAAAATCTATTGTCGGCGGATCGTTTTCCTTTTTCCTTACGGCGGCCTTTACGACCTGCATAAGTACGTTTGTGGAAAGGATCTCTCCGGTTCCGTCAACCGTGCTTATTATGTCGCCTACATTGGGCATCTTCTTGTTCAACTCCTCGTAAACGTCCTCCTCATATTTCAGACAGCACATAAGTCTGCCGCATATGCCGGAGATCTTTGAGGGGTTCAGCGAAAGGCTCTGTTCCTTTGCCATCTTTATGCTAACCGGCTGGAAATCTCCCAAAAAAGTCGAACAGCAAAGCGACCTGCCGCATATGCCGATACCGTTGAGCATCTTGGCCTCGTCACGTACCCCGATCTGTCTCAGCTCGATTCTTGTTCTGAATACCAACGCCAGCTCCTTAACAAGCTCACGGAAGTCTACACGCTCGTCGGAAGTAAAATAAAATATCAGCTTATTATGGTCGAAGGTTATCTCCACGTCAATAAGCTTCATATCCAGCTTATGCTTGGCTATCTTTTCCTCACATATCGTGAAGGCCTCCTTCTCCTTATTTCTGTTCTCGGCCTCGTCGGCGTCATCTTCCTTAGTAGCCTTTCTTATAACTTTTTTCAGCGGCTGGATAACTTCGCTGTCTTCGACCATTGTGTTGCCCTTTATTACGGTGCCGTACTCAACTCCCCTGACAGTCTCGACTATGGCGTGACTGCCCTCCTCCAGTTTAAGTCCGTCCGGATCGAAATAATAAAGTTTTCCGGCCTTTTTAAATCTAATGCCAATTACCTCTATCATTCAGATAACTCTCCTTTTATATTAATAAACAGCATCTCTAAAGCAAAAACAAAATTCACGTTCTGTTTTATCCGCTTTTTTGTCTCAATTATCAGTCTGGGGACTCTGTAAAGTCCGTCAAAGGATACTCTGTCGGCCTCCCTTTTCACGGCGGAGATCAGATCCCTTTCGATTATTTCCTTTTCATTCCCCGTTGTTTTGTATACAAGGACGTCCCTGTACCACATATATATCATATCTGTGACGTCCGTTAAATCCTTAAATGTTTCCAGCTCCTTAGCCGCGTCTGTCAAATCAAAATATGACATCCGGCCAATATCCGTCAGGACCGACGAAACCTTTTTCCTAAGCTCGGCGAAATCCTCCGACCGGGCGAATTTTATAGCCGTACCGATACTGCCCTGCGAGTATTCGGCGTAAATATCAGCGTTCTGATCATCGGCCAAGTTATTTGCCAGAAGATAGCCTTTAACCTTAGCGTTAGAAAGCGGCTTTATTGTAAAGCTAACGCACCTTGACAAAACTGTCGGCAAAAAAGCGTCCATATTTTCCGCCAAGAGCAGAAAAACAGCGTATTCGGGCGGCTCCTCCAGAGTTTTCAGCAAGGCGTTCTGCGCCTGCACAGTCATGGTATCAGCCTTTGGTATCATATAAATTTTATATTTATGGCTGTATGGCTTGATATTTACATCTGAGGTTATTTTATCCCTGACGTCATCTACTGACAGCGACTTTGTCTTTGAAGGACAGACATAGATCATGTCGGGATTATTTCCCCCGTCAAAGGTCCTGCATGAAACACAGTGACCGCAGGCCCTGTCCATGCCCTCACTGCACATCAGCGTCTTTGCGAAGGCCGAGGCGATAAGCCTTTTGCCGCTGCCCTCAGGGCCGCTTATTATATAGGCGTGGGACACCATATTGTTTCTTACGGCGCTTCTCATGCTTTTTATTATTTTCTCATTTCCGGTTATCTCGCTGAAATCATACATAATATTTTCCCTTAAGCAGTCCGTCTATAGCCCGTTTTACATCTTCGTAAACATCTTCGACCCTTCTGTCCGCATTAATAGCCACTATGCGGTCCGGATACGATTCGCACATCATTTTGTATCCCTCATATACCCTTTTATGGAAATCCAGCTTCTCTGCCTCAAGCCTGTCCAACGCTCTTTCGTTTTTCTTTCTCAAAATACCCTTTTCCGGCGCCAGGTCAAAAAACAGCGTCATATCCGGCATTATTCCATGAAGGGCAAAGCTGTTCATCTGCATTATGCTGTCAATCCCGAGATTCCTTGCCGCACCCTGATAGGCTATGCTGGAGTCCACAAATCTGTCGCATATAACTATTTTGCCGTCCTCAAGAGCCGGTATTATTTTTTCCTCTACGTGCTGGCTCCTTGCCGCGGCATACAGCAAGGCCTCGGTCGTTCCCGTCATTTTTTTATTGTTTATATCCAGTATTATTTTTCTTATTTTTTCGCTTATTTCCGTTCCGCCCGGCTCTCTGGTAAAAACTATGTCAGCGCCCTTTTCCTCAAGATAGCGCATCATCAACTCGATCTGAGTGCTTTTTCCCGAACCGTCAGTTCCCTCAACGGTTATAAATTTCCCTTTCACTCTGCCACCTCAAATTCTAACTGCTATAATACTTTATTATAACAAAACTATTTGTGAAAGTACATAAAAATCCCTTCTGTTTT
>CAZBNY010000004.1:0-26965 GCA_964493235.1 uncultured Lachnospiraceae bacterium | reverse complement strand
ACCCTCCTTATTACGGTTGTAGCGGCTGGAATAGGACTTCCGCTGGCGTTTTTCATAGCGCTGGCGAGACTTAAAAAGGTACCCGTATTTAACGGACTCCTTACGCTTTTCATTTCGTTCATGAGGGGAACTCCGACTATAGTACAGATATATTTGATATATAACGGAATACCAATCTTTCTGAGATATCTTGTAGCGGAATTTGGCATTAACATAAATGTAAGCGGAATAAACCCTATAATTTACGCGTTCATAGTATACACGCTCAACACAGCGGCAGGCTATTCGGAAATGTGGAAGGCGGGCTTAAGCTCCATTGACAAGGGACAGCTTGAAGCGGCTCAGACGGCAGGTCTTTCATCCTTCAGCGCCTACAGCCAAATAATAATTCCTCAGGCTGTAGCTGTAGCGATACCCAGCTTCTGTACAGCGACTTTAAATATGCTTAAAAACACATCTCTTGCCTTTATAATGACGGTTCAGGACATAACAGCAAGGGCTAAGATAGCGGCAGGACTGGAATACAAATTCTTGGAGTGCTATTTGGACGTATTCTTAGTCTATCTCATTGTCTGCACAATAATAGAGATTTTATTCAAACAGGTTGAGAAAAAGCTGACAAAGCATAAGCATATTGCCTATGCGGAAAATGAGAAAAAAGGCGGCGGGGTCGCCGGAAGAAAAAAGGCAGCTTTAAAGGAGGCGGTACAGAATGATTAAAATAAAAAATGTGAGAAAAAAATTCGGCAGTAATGAAATACTCAAGGGAGTAGACATTGATATAGACCAAGGCGAGGTAGTCGTAATAATAGGCCCAAGCGGTTCAGGAAAAACAACGCTTTTAAGATGTATAAGCTTTTTGGAAAGAGCCGACGACGGCGAGTGGGAGGAAAACGGGGAAACCGTATCTCTCCATAGCGCGGGAAAGAAAACAATATACGATCTCAGGCAAAAAATAGGCTTTGTTTTTCAAAGCTATAATCTTTTCGCCAACAAAACAGTTTTAGAAAACGTGACTATAGGACTTACCGCCGGACGGGGCGTCGCGAAGGACGAGGCAAAAAGACGAGCTGAGGAGGCTCTGAGTAAGGTAGGTATGCTGGATAAAGCTGCCTTCTATCCCAATTCCCTTTCCGGAGGACAGCAGCAGAGGGTAGGCATAGCGAGAGCGATCGTGCTCAATCCCGAGATAATACTTTTTGACGAGCCGACCTCGGCGCTGGATCCCGAGCTTGTCGGAGAGGTCCTTGATGTAATGAAGGAGCTTGCAAAAGAGGGTACAACGATGCTTGTTGTGACCCATGAGCTTTCCTTCGCCAGAGAGGTTGCGTCAAGGGTAATATTCATGGACGCCGGAAACATAATAGAGCAGGGCACTCCCCAGGAAATACTTATATCTCCAAAGGAAGAAAGAACTAAGAAGTTCCTCAGAAGGATACTGCCGGATTTTAATTACAGTATATGACAGATAACTCATGGGCATTCGTTGTTTTTATAGATGTTTTTTGTCTCCGTCGTCACTTGACTTAAGAAATATACGTTAATTTGTTTCCTTAAGTCAAGCCGCACTAATAGTCAGGGGTCATAAAAAACACAAAAAAGCAACAAACGCGGGACTGGTTCAAAGCCTGTGTTTAAGTTAACATAACATAATATTCTAATAGGATCTGAGAATGCTATCAAGGCTGAAATTCTTACCTTGACAGCATTTTTCAAATCCTATAGCCAAATGGCATAATAGTAAACTATATCAAAACTATGGACAATCCCACGAAACAAACCGCAGACCATTTATAATTTTCTATGATACACTTTGCCGGCATTTAAAAATATGCGTTGATCTGTTTTCTTAAATCAAGCCGCTCTGCAAACGATCAGGGGTGTACTCAATATTATTCCTTATTGCACGCTATCCTTATTTTTATTTCCAGACTATTCTCGGTCTCAATGGCGTCGTAGTACACTGGGATACCCGCGTTTCTGGCCGTATCCACGGTCTGCTTTATGGAGTTTGTGAACAGCTTCATGTCCTTGATTGTTGCTTTTATCTTTTGAGAGTGACTTCCAAAACGCATACAAAATAAAATTTTATCCACATAATCCTCAGATTTTTTCACAGTCATATCCTGTTCGATTATTTCCCTTATGGCAGTCAGACGCAGATCATTGTCCGGAATTTTAAGCAAGGCCCTGACTGAGCTTTCGTCTATTTTGTTGTCTATTATCATCTTAAGAGCGTCCTCTGGCAGCTCCAATATTTTCAGTCTGTTATTTATGACTGAACTGCTGATACCGGTTTTCTTTGCTATATCGTCTATAGAAAGATCAAAATCGTCCATAAGAGAGTGATAGCCCTCGGCCTCCTCTATGTAGCTTAGATTTTTCCTCTGCAAATTTTCAGTGAAGGCGAAAATCGAGCTTTCCTCCTCGTCGGCGTCGATGAACACACAGGGGATATGATCAAGTCCGGCGGCTCTCGCGGCTCTTAGCCTTCTCTCACCGGCAACCAGCTCATAGTGCTTTCCGTTGACCACCCTTACCGTTACCGGCTGAAGAACTCCATATTTTTTGATCGACTCCGTCAACCTGTTAAGTGAGTAAAAATCAAAATACTTTCTCTGCTGATATGGACTTGGCTTTATTTCATCAATAGGCAGCTCAACAATGTTTATCTCATTTTTATCATTAATTTCTTTGAACAGCTGCATAAAAAAACCTCCTTCGTTACCCAAAACAGTACTGTTATTTCCAAATATTTTCAGTACAATTATAGCAGGTTTGATCGAAGGAGATTTTTATTATACATTCTTTTTTCTTCTTTATTTCAGCAAACAATTTGCTTTAATTTGTCACATAATAGGCTCTTTTTTAACTTTCCCGGCTTTTCTCGGATATTTTGGAGGAGTGGACTTCACCTTTTTTATTACAATAAGGCTGTGGGTTATGTCAGTTTCGGGAATAACCGCCTTTTTTACCTCAACAATTTCCCCGCCCAGAATTTTTATCGCTTTTTTAGCCTCGTTAAGCTCCTCGTCAACCTCGGGTCCCTTCATTGAAATGAACTCGCCGCCGGCCTTAACAAAAGGCAGACAGTATTCGCTTAAAACAGCCAGATTGGCAACGGCCCTTGAAATGCAGAAATCAAAGCTTTCTCTCAAATTTTTATCCGCTCCGCCGTCCTCGGCCCTCATATGTATGCAGTTGACATCTTTAAGGCCGAGCATATTTGTAAGCTCGTTAAGGAAGGTTATCCTTTTGGCAAGCGAATCGAGCAGAGTTATTTTCGCGGAAGGGCAGGCGATTTTTACCGGAACGCCCGGGAATCCGGCTCCCGTTCCGACATCAATTACGCTCCTGCCCGAAAAATCCGCTCCGTCAAGCAGAACCAGACAGTCAACGAAATGCTTTAATATCACCTCTTTTTCGTCGGTGATAGCCGTTAAATTCATCTTTTCATTCCATTCGAGCAGCATATCCTTATAGTCCATGAACTGCCTTATCTGTCCGTCTGTCAGACTGACGTTTATTTTTTTGCAGCTCTCAAAAAGCAGACTTTCCAAAGGGGACATATCATTCGCTCCTTTTCTTATTCTGTTCAAGATAGATCAAAAGCACCGTTATATCAGCAGGTGAAACGCCGGTTATCCTGGACGCCTGTCCGATAGACGCCGGGCGGATATTGTTCAGCTTCTGTATGGCCTCAAGCCTGAGATTTTTTATCTCGCTGTAGTCTATATCCTCAGGCAGGCGTTTATTTTCCAGCTTTTTAAACTGGCTTACCTGATTCATCTGCTGTTTGATATATCCCTCATATTTTATCTTTATATTTACTTCTTCCTTTACGTCATAGGGCAGGTCGGGACGTCCGCTGTCGATCGGCTCCAGCTTGAAATAGTCCAGCTCGGGTCTTTTTATCAGGTCGGACAGCTTTGCTCCGGTCTTGAGCCTTGTACTGTTGAACTCGTCCAAAAGCTCCTGCACCTCGTCCTTAGGTGTCACTGTTATATGGCTCACGCGCTCGATTTCCTCATTTATCATTTCCTGCTTTTTTAGGAATCTCTCATACCTTTCGTCGGAAATAAGTCCTACCTCATGGCCCTTTTCGGTCAGTCTCTCATCGGCGTTATCCTGCCTGAGAAGCAAACGGTACTCCGCCCTTGAGGTCATCATTCTGTACGGCTCCTTACTTCCCCTTGTAACAAGGTCGTCTATAAGCACGCCCGTATACGCCTCGGAACGGTCAAGTATAAGCGGCTCCTTACCCTGTACAAATCTGGCGGCGTTGATACCACCGATAAGTCCCTGGGCGGCCGCCTCCTCATACCCAGAGCTTCCGTTGAACTGACCGGCGCTGAAAAGTCCCCTTATATTCTTAAACTCAAGGCTTAATTTAAGCTGGGTAGCGTCGATGCAGTCATACTCAATGGCATAGGCGTTTCGCATTATACGGCAGTGTTCCATGCCGGGGAGTGTCCTATACATCTGTACCTGGACCTCCTCAGGCAAAGAGGTAGACATACCCTGTATATACATCTCGTCGGTATTCTCACCCTCAGGCTCAATGAATATCTGGTGTCTTTCCTTATCGGCAAAGCGAACCACCTTGTCCTCTATGGACGGGCAGTATCTGGGGCCTGTGCCCTGTATGAGTCCGCCGTACATCGCCGAGCGGTGCAGATTGTCCCTTATAAGCTGGTGTGTATTTTCATTGGTATATGTCAGATAGCATTTCACCTGCTCGCGCCAAATGCCCTCCGGAGTGTTTTCAAAGGAGAAGGGTACGATATTCTCGTCGCCGTACTGGGGTATCATCTTTGAGAAATCCATCGTTTTGGCGTCGATCCTCGCTGGAGTTCCGGTCTTAAAGCGGTAGAGTGTTATACCTAAGTCCAGAAGTGATTGACTGAGCTGGGTAGCCGGCATAAGTCCGTTGGGGCCGCTGTATACTATCGTCTCTCCGTACAGGCATCTCGCCTTCATATATGTTCCCATACACAGCACTACGGCCTTTGCTCTGTATTCGGCGTCGGAGGATGTCATAATTCCCTTGACCACGCCGTTTTCCACCAGTACTCTGCTGACCTCGCCCTGTCTGATAAAGAGATTTTCGGTATTTTCAAGGGTGCGTTTCATCTCTCTCTGGTATCTGCCCTTGTCAGCCTGCGCCCTGAGAGAATATACGGCAGGGCCTTTGCCTGTGTTGAGCATTTTTGTCTGTATATAGGTTTTATCTATATTTTTCGCCATTTCGCCGCCAAGGGCGTCTATCTCCCTTACCAAATGCCCCTTGGAGCTGCCGCCGATGCTCGGATTACACGGCATCATGGCAATGCTGTCAAGACTTATGGCGAATATTATTGTCCTGAGTCCCATTCTGGCCGAAGCAAGGGCCGCCTCACAGCCGGCGTGTCCTCCGCCCACAACGATCACATCGGCTTCTTCCGCTAAATAAGACATTTTTTCACTCTCCTTATTTGCCCAAACAAAATCTTGTAAATATCCTGTCTATTATTTCATCGTCAACACTGTCTCCGGTTATCTCACCTAAAGCCGTCAGAGCGTCCTGGAGATCCATTGAGATAAAGTCCTCCGGCATACCGCTTTCTATCGTCACTATTGCCCTGTCCAAAGCCTCATTGGCCTTCACAAGCATATTTTTATGTCTTGTATTGCTTATGAGTACGCTTTCTTTAGCCTCTATATCACCGTTCAGAAACATTTTTTTGAACCTTTCGGTCAGCATATCAATTCCGGTATTTTCCTTGACCGAGACATAAATTATATTACTGCTGTCAGTATATTCACTGAGAAGGCCGGTGTCAATAACATTGCCGACGTCGGTTTTATTTACAAGTATAACGGCTCGTTTATCCCTTATAAAATCGAGTATCTCCATATCCTCGTCAGTAAGAGGGCAGGAGGCGTCCAGCATCATAAATATTATATCGGCGTTTTCGGCGCATTTTCTGGACTTTTCAACGCCTATTTTCTCAACAGTATCGCCGGTTTTCCTTATTCCGGCGGTATCAACTATCTTTACGGGTATCCCGCCTAAATTCATATATTCCTCAACGGTGTCCCTTGTTGTTCCCGGTATATCGGTAACAATGGCTCTTTCCTCCATGAGAAGAAGATTAAGCAGAGAGCTTTTGCCTACATTCGGTTTTCCCAATATTACGGCCTCGACGCCTTCACGGATTATCCTGCCCATATCGGCTGAATCAAGCAGCTTTTTTATCTCCGACCTAAGAGCGGTTATGCGCCTGTGCATCTCTGAATAGGTCTCCTCCTCAACATCATGCTCGGGATAATCTATGGCGGCCTCAATAGCCGCGATCATATCAAGTATTTCTTCTCTCAGACTATGGACTTTTTCCCTTACGCTTCCGCCAAGCTGGTCAACGGCCGTCCTTCTGGAAAGCTCGGTTTTTGATTCTATAACGTCCATTACGGCCTCGGCCTGTGAAAGATCTATCCTTCCGTTAAGGAAGGCTCTCTTTGTAAACTCGCCGGGTTCCGCGAGCCTTGCCCCATTGTTCAGCACCAGTTCCAGCACCTTATTTGTGACGTGCATACCTCCGTGGCAGTTTATCTCCACAACATCGTCTCTGGTATAAGTTTTGGGTGCAAGCATAAGCATGAGAAGGGCCTCATCTATTGTCTCACCGCTTTTAGGGTCAGTGATCTTCCCGAAGGTTATAGTATGAGATCTTTTATCCTTTATTTTTATTCCGTCGGCGGCCTTAAATATCCTATCGGCGATATCAACGCTGCCGTTTCCGCTTATTCTGACTATTCCGATGCCTCCGTTTCCTATCGGAGTAGATATGGCGGCAATGGCGTCGTCAAGATAAATATTTTTCATAGGTCATTCCTCATATCCAAAATGCCCGATAGGATTAACTATCGGGCATAAATTTTATCGGTTATTTCTTTCCTTCAGTGCTATAACAACATTTCTGTAAGGCTCCTCGCCCTCAGAATAAGTAGTTACATATCTGTCGCTTTGGAGAGCAGAATGAATAATTCTTCTCTCATAGGGGTTCATCGGCTCAAGCACAACATTTTTGCCTGTATGCCTGACCTTTCTTGCGAGATTGTGAGCAAGGGACTCAAGGGTCTCCTTTCTTCTCTCCCTGTAATTCTCGGTATCAAGGGTAACGCTTATATATGGCGCCGTTCCTTTATTTACAACAAGATTTACAAGATACTGCAATGAATCAAGCGTCTGTCCTCTTTTTCCTATTATGATACCCATATCGTCGCCACTGATCTTGATCTGAAGCTGCTTGTCCTTAAGCTTTGTCTCTATATTCACTATAAGTCCCATAGCTATGAACATTTCCTTTAAGAAAGTCTTAGCGATTCTTTCGGGATCAAATTTCCTCTTTACCTTAACAACGGCATCCTTGGCGCCGAATACTCCCAAAAATCCTCTAGAGCCTTCCTCAATTATCTCGATCTCAGCGTCGTCTCTGCTTATATTCAGCTCCTTAAGCGCCTCACTGACAGCTTCCTCAACTGTCTTGCCTGTCTTTTGAACCGCGTCCACTGTCAACCGCTCCCTTCTAATTACTGTTTATTAAATTTGTTTCTGTCAACTATTGTACTCTTGCGTTCCTCTGGTTTCTTGTCATTTTTGTTATTCTTGAAAACAAGCTCGCCCCTCTTATCTTTTTTGCCGAGAAGCCTATAGATAAACCATGTCTGAAGTACAGAGAAAATGTTTGAAAGCGTCCAGTAGATACCAAGCGCTATAGGTACATTTATTGTAATAACACCCATCATGATAGGCATTATTATATTCATGGATTTTGTCATGCTCTGCGACATCTGCTCGGCCTCTGTTCCGCCGTTTCCTGACATGCTCTGCTGTCTCTTTGTCATATACCATGTTGACAGATATGTTGTAAGTCCGGCGCATATAGGCACAATTATTCCCGGAAACTTAAGTCCGGCGTAAGATACTAGGTTGAGTCCGAAGAAATACTCAACCGACTGTTTCTGAGCGATAAGCGCTCCAAGTTCGCTTCCTGCCGAACCTGCTGAGGCAAGCAAAGTTCCCCACTGCGTGTCACTCATGCCCTTAACTACTGTAAGGACGTCATCAAATAATGCTACATCATATGAGACGTCTGTTTTTAAAGCCTGGATAACAGGCGTAAGGAGTTTAACCCTCTGTGCGGCGTCAATGCCCAGAACAGCATTAGCTATATTTGTATAAACGTCATTAATAACTCCGACATAATTATACGGCTGATTGAAAATATAGTACAGCGCATAAAGTATGGGGAGCTGTATAAGCAGAGGAAGACATCCGGCAAAGGCGCTGCCTCCATTTTCTCTCTGAAATTCCTGAAGCTCAAAGGAAAGCCTTCTCTGAGAATCCTCATCTGTCTTTCCCGCGTATTTCGCTCTGATCTTGTTAAGCTCGGGCTGAAGCTGCTGCATCCTGTATGTACCTTTTATCTGCTTATAGGAAAGCGGCATAAGGATAAGCTTGATGATCAGCGTAAAAAGAATTATCGCCAGAACAAGAGAGCCTGTCTGTGTAAACGAATAAATAAAGTTGAATAATATGTTATAGAAAAAACCAAGCAATTTAGCTATCGGTCCGACTATGAAGCCGGGAGTTCCGGTTCCTCTGGCCGCAAGCACTGCCGGTACTCCGGCAAAGAATGAATTGAACACTTTTAGTTGTCCTCCTTAAGACTTCAAAAATAAGAATCCTTTAACAATTTTTGACCAAATCATGGTACAGGGTCATAGCCGCCCTCATGGAAGGGGTGGCATTTCAAAATTCGTCTTATGCTGAGGTAAAGCCCCTTAAACGGGCCGTATTTCATAATTGCCTCATAGGCATACTGGGAGCAGGTAGGTGTGAATCGGCAGCTCCTGGGCAAATAAGGCGAAATACACAGCTGATAAAACCTAATTAGTATCAGAAAAATTTTTTTTAGTATCCTCAATATGATCAGCTCTTTTCCAGATCATCGGCCTTATCCGCCAAAAGATTATGCTTTCTGAGAAGATGGTTTAAAGATTTGTAAATATCACGGTAAGACGCCTCATTAGCTGAGACCCTCGCTATCACCACTATATCATATCCCCTTAAGACCTTCCTCTCGCTCAAACGGTAGCTTTCGCGGATAAGCCTTGTAACTCTGCTGCGTGTGACGCTTTTTCCAACTTTTTTGCTTACTGAAATACCGAGTCTGTTAGTATTTCTTCCGTTTTTTATGACATACATGACAAGGTGGCGGTTAGCCAAAGACTTTCCCCTGTTATAAACGTGTCTGAACTGAAAATTTTTCCTCAATGATTCGGTAAATTCCAAAACTATCCCTCTTTTCAGGATCTGCTGAAAAAGCACTGCATACTATAAAAGGCCACTCTCAGCGGCCTTATTATATCTGTATATGCTAAAGATTTCAAAAATTATGCTGATAATACTTTTCTGCCTTTTTTTCTTCTTGCAGCTAAAACCTTTCTTCCGTTGGCTGTCGCCATTCTTTTTCTAAAACCATGAACTTTGCTTCTCTGTCTTTTTTTAGGCTGGAATGTCATTTTCATACCGCGCGCACCTCCTTTTTATTGCATAAAAAATCCTTGCTCATGGGCAAGCACTGTACTAATTATATTCAATAAACGCCTTAACGTCAAGAAAAAAATCAATTATTGAGAATAAAACTGATTTTATTATTTTCTGACACTTTGTTTCCTTAACCATTTTCGTATAAAAAAGTTTGTTAATGTTTCGTGTTGATAAAAAAGTCCTTTTTTGATATATTTAATAAACAGAATACATATGCGGTCAGTTTATAAGTTATTAACAGTTATTTAGTTATTGAAAAGTTATCAACAATTTGTTGATAATTATGTGAATAACATTTACAATATAAACAGAAACAGTCCGTTTTAATGGAAAAATTATTCTGTTGTTTTTTTTGATAACAGAAATCTTAAAAATGTTAATATTCTTTCTTACGGCAATAAAATTTGAAAGTTATCAACATTATTAACAGGTTATTTCTGTATAAATCTTTATTTTTTTAACAAACATTGGGGGTTGGTTTAATGGACTTAACAGAACTCTGGAACCAGACTCTGAACCTTTTGGAGCCGGAAATCTCTCCTATATCGTTCAAAACATGGATCGGGCCTATAATTCCGGTAAAAATTGTCTCAAATACGGTAATTTTGAGGATCGAGGACAGCTTCATAAAGGGAATGGTGGAGACAAGATTCCTCGCGTTGATCGAAAACGCAATAAAGCACCTGGCAGGCGAGGATTACAGGGTGAGCATAATATCCGGCGAGGAAAGTTCCGAAGAAGAAAAAAAGCCTGAAGAAAAGGCAACAAAATCAAAGGCTGTGTTTGACAGTAATCTGAATCCGAAATACGTGTTCAGCACCTTTGTCGTAGGAAACAGCAACAGAATGGCGCACGCGGCCTCATTGGCTGTCGCCGAGGCTCCGGCCAAGGCGTACAATCCTTTTTTCCTGTATGGCGGCGTTGGCCTTGGCAAAACGCATCTTATGCACTCGATAGCTCACTATATTCTGGATCAGAATCCAAACGCTAAAGTGCTTTACGCTTCATGTGAGACCTTCACAAACGAGCTTATCAATTCTATCAGAGACGATACAAATGAGGAATTCAGAAAAAAATACAGAAATATAGACGTACTGCTAATCGACGATATACAGTTCATATCGCAGAAGGAACGTACACAGGAGGAATTTTTCCATACCTTCAACGCTCTGCATGACGCCAACAAGCAGATAATCATATCCAGCGACCGTCCTCCGAAGGAAATAAAGACCCTTGAAGACAGGCTGAGAAGCAGGTTTGAGGGCGGGCTTATAGCCGACATTCAGCCTCCTGATTTTGAGACAAGGATCGCCATACTTAAAAAGAAGGTTGAAGATGAAAATCTCAATGTAGACGATGAGGTTTTGTCATATATAGCTAAAAATATCATCTCTAATATCAGAGAACTGGAGGGAGCGCTGACAAGGGTGGTCGCTTACGCCAAGCTGACACAGACACAGATCACAAAGTCACTGGCCGAAAACGCCTTAAAGGACATTTTCAACGAGCAGTCAGCCATTGAAATTACTCCGGAAAGAATACAGGAGATAGTCGCCCAGTATTACAACATACGTCCCGAAGATATAATCGGCTCCAAGAGAAACAGCGCGATCGCCAAGCCAAGACAGGTCGCTATGTATCTGTCAAGACAGCTTCTTGATATGTCGCTGCCAAAGCTTGGAGAGCATTTTGGCGGAAGGGACCATACAACTATTATTCATGGTATAAACAAAATACAGGAAAGCCTCAAAACAGATAAAAATCTTCAAAATGTAATATTTGAGCTGGAAAACAGAATCAAGGGAGAATAATAGCAGGAACAGCTTTCCGGCGACCGTCCTTTCAATTTAATAAGGATAAAAATGGGATTACCTTTTTTTAAAAAAGCCTGTTAATATCCTGTTGATCCAGCCCCCAAAATTGTTGATAAGTTTTTGAAAAATTTTTTTGATGTTAAATATGTTGATAAGTTTTGAGTTTTGAAAAAAATTTTAACATAGTTTTCAATAGTGGAAAACCTTGAGTTTTTGAGGATAAAAACACTTTTCAACAAATCAACAGCCACTACTATTACTACTACTGGAAAAATTATTTATATATTTATATTTTTATACAGAAAGGAGTTATAAACAAATGAAACTCAGCTGTTCAAGAGATTCACTATTAAACGCTATAAATATAGTTTCAAAGGCGGTCTCCTCAAGGACTACTCTGCCTATTCTTGAATGTGTACTGCTCACGGCCAATGAAGATGGACTTAAGCTGACCTCCAATGATATGGAGCTTGCTATCGAGTCCTCATATATCGACGCTGATATAACAGAGGCCGGAAACATAGCGCTTGACGCCAGATTTTTCTCGGATATTATAAGAAAGGTCAATGGAGAAGAAGTAAATATTTCCACAGATGATAAAAATATCGCAACTATTTCATGCGGAAGAAGCGAATTCAAAATATCAGGCCAGAACGGAGATGATTTCCCTCCTATACCTGAAGTGGAAAAAAATGTTAAGTTTGTGATCTCTCAGAATGATCTGAGAAACCTTATAAGACAGACTATTTTTTCGATTTCCCAGGACGAGTCAAAGCCCATCCTTACAGGAGAGCTTATCGAGATAGAGGACAATATGATAGATTTTGTATCGGTGGACGGCTACAGGATTTCATATAAAAACGCCGAGCTTGTGCAGTCTGTCGGCTCAAAGAGAGCTATAGTTCCCGGTAAATCTCTTGGTGAGATAGCGAAGATACTGTCTGTCGATGAGGATGAAAAGGCCGTTCTCTACTTTACTGATAACCATATAATGGTGGATATTAATGGAAATATCGTTGTTTCAAGGCTTATACAGGGAGATTTTATAAAATATCAGCAGAGCTTTACAAACGAATATAAGACATCGGCTAAGGTAAATAAGTCTGAGCTTATGAACTGCCTGGAGAGAGCATCACTTATATCAAGGGATTCCAGAAAAATACCCGTTAAGCTGGAAATATCAGGTAATAATATAGTTATTACGGCAAACGCGGAGACAAGCACGGCATATGAGGAGGTTTCTGCCGAAATCGACGGAGATAAGCTCTTAATTGCCTTTAATCCCAGATATTTGATCGACGCTTTGAAGGTCATTGACGACGAGGAGGTTTATATGCACTTCAATACATCGCTCAGCCCGTGCGTTTTCAAGCCTGTTGAGGGAGACAGCTATAAGTATCTTGTTCTTCCGCTCAGGATTTAATATATTGCTTGAGAGGTATGTATCATGGACGAGGAAAGAGTATCAATAAGCAATGAATATATTAAGCTTGGCCAGCTTCTTAAGCTGGCGAGCCTTGTTTCACAGGGCTCCGACGCCAAGACGCTCATAAAGGAAGGCTATGTATCGCTCAATGGAGAGGTCGTTTATGAGAGAGGAAAAAAGGTATATCCGGGAGACAGGGTAGAGGTCAAAGAATTCGGAGCTGTGATCGTAGAGTAAAACAGATGATCCGGCAAATCGCTTTACAGGGCGCAATAAGCCGTAAGGGTATTGGTGATCTTATGTATATTAAAAATCTTTCGGTCATGAATTTCAGAAACCTGAATGATATGACAATAGATTTTAAAAACGGAATAAATATATTTTACGGCGATAACGCTCAGGGAAAGACCAACCTTTTGGAGTCAATATATATTTGCTCGACGGGACGCTCCCAGAGGACAAGGACGGAAAGCCAGCTTGTAAAGTTCGGATATGACGAGGCTCATATCCGTACTTTTGTAATGCGGGAAAATACATCTGACAGGATCGACGTCCATATAAAGAAGGACGAACGCAAGGGAATGGCCGTAAACGGCATACCTGTCAAAAAGATGGCCGAGTTTTTCGGCAATCTTAACGCTGTCATGTTCTCGCCGGAGGATCTGAGGCTCGTCAAGGGCGGCCCGTCTGAAAGACGAAGATTCATGGACATGGAGCTTTGCCAGCTCAATAAGGTGTACTGTCACGACCTTCAGAGCTATTATAAGGTGCTGAAGCAGCGCAATAATCTGCTTAAAACTGCCTATAAGGACGATTCCGCTGCCGATATGCTCGATGTCTGGGACATACAGCTCGCTGAATACGGGGAGCGTATAATCAAAAAAAGAAAGAAGTTTACAGAGCGTCTCAATGAGCTTTCGAGGGAAATACACCTCGGGATAACCGATAAAAAGGAGGAGCTGGCTGTGGAATATAAGCCTAATTCCGATGCCGGCAGCCTTGCAGAGCGTCTGTCGTATTACAGACAGAGAGATATTGCCATAGGCTCGACCTCCTGCGGCCCTCATAAGGACGATATGCTTTTCTTTATCGACGGAAACGATACAAAGTTCTACGGTTCGCAGGGACAGCAGAGAACGGCTTCCCTTTCGGCAAAGCTGGCTGAAATCGAGCTTATAAAGACAGTGACCGGAGAGGACCCGGTACTTCTTCTTGATGATGTTTTAAGCGAGCTTGACGAAAGGAGACAGTATTATCTTATGGAAAGTATAGGAAAAATACAAACCTTCATAACTTGTACGGGTGTCGAGGACAGTATTAGTAAATATGTCAGAGAAAGCTCAATGTATAATGTTAAAAATGGAGAATTTATTCGGATATCATAAGAAATTTTTATAGAATATTCAAGATGTTTTTTATGGAAAGTTCATAGTTAATTTTAAATTTAGATAGCCTGTTTTCTTGTTAAAATAGGCTATTTGTGCTATAATTATATCAAATATGTAGTCATTGCTTAAAAATATCGGGATCATCAGCCTGAAAAAGTCTGAATTTTAAGGCTTTCCGGCTTTCCCAACGCAGGCTTTGGACCACTTACTAAAAGAGAGGTATTAAACAATGTCGACAGAGTATAATGAAAGTTCAATACAGGTGCTTGAGGGGCTGGAGGCAGTCAGGAAAAGGCCGGGTATGTATATCGGCTCAACCTCATCTAAGGGTCTTCATCATCTTGTTTACGAGATAGTGGACAACGCGGTTGACGAGGCTCTGGGAGGCTTTTGCACAGAAATCGATGTAAATATACATCCTGACAATACTATTTCGGTCAAGGACAACGGAAGAGGAATACCTGTCGGTATCCATCATCAGAAGGGAATACCGACCGTTGAGGTCGTGTTTACGATCCTTCATGCCGGAGGAAAGTTCGGCGGCAGCGGATATAAGGTTTCCGGCGGACTGCACGGCGTAGGCGCTTCTGTAGTAAACGCCTTAAGCGAATGGCTTGAGGTAAAGGTTGCCGTTGACGGAAAGCTCTACAGCCAGAGATTTGAGAGAGGCGACGTAAAGACTCCGCTCACCGTCATAGGCGATACCGATGAGCATGGGACCTATGTGCGTTTTAAGCCGGATAAGGAGATTTTCGAGACCGTTGTTTTCTCGTGCAAAACGCTGGCTCATCATCTCAGAGAGACCGCCTTCCTCACAAAGGGACTCAAGATCAACCTTAGAGACCTTAGGGATGACGCCGACAGAGATGCCGACGATGTCAAGCAGGAGGTCAAGAAGGAGTACGTTTTCCATTACGAGGGCGGAATAAAGGAATTCGTTGAGTATGTAAACAGGACAAGGACTCCTATATATCCTGAAATTTTCTATGCTGAGGGCAGCAAGGACGGAATTTATGTTGAGATAGCCTTCCAGCATAATGACGAGTATAACGAGACTATTTTCTCATTCGCAAACAATATCAATACTACCGATGGTGGAACTCATCTTGCCGGTTTTAAAAGCGGCCTGACTAAGACCGTAAATGAGTACGGCAGGAAATTCAATCTTCTTAAGGAAACCGATAAGGGACTTACGGGAGACGATATAAGAGAGGGCATAACCGCCATAATAAATATAAAAATAAGCGAGCCGCAGTTTGAGGGACAGACAAAGACAAAGCTTGGCAACAGTGAGGCAAAGTCTGCGGTCGAATATGTCCTTTCCGAAAAGCTGGAATACTTCCTCGAGGAGAACCCGAATGTCGGAAAGACTATATTTGAAAAGGCGCTTTTGGCGTCAAGGGCAAGAGACGCGGCAAGAAAGGCCAAAGAGCTTGTAAGAAGAAAGACCGGACTTGAAAACACCAAGCTTCCCGGAAAACTGACCGACTGCACCAGCAAGGATCCCACAGAATGCGAAATTTACATTGTAGAGGGTAATTCAGCCGGAGGCTCGGCTATTAAAGCCAGAGACCCCAAAACGCAGGCTGTTCTTCCTCTCAGGGGCAAAATACTTAATGTCGAGAAGGCAAGGCTGGATAGGATATTAAACAGCGAAGAAATTAAAAATATGATCACCGCTTTCGGAACAGGTATTTCAGAGGATTTTGATATATCCAAGCTCAGGTACCATAAGATAGTCATAATGACCGATGCCGACGTAGACGGAGCGCATATCAGGACTTTGCTTCTGACCTTCTTCTACCGCTATATGCCGGAGCTTATAAAGGAGCATAAGGTCTATATCGCCCAGCCTCCTCTTTACAGAGTAGAGAAGAATAAGCAGCATTATTATGTATATGACGACGCTGAGCTTGAAAAGCTCTATGAGGAGATAGGAAGAACCGGAATAAAAGATGTTCAGAGGTACAAGGGTCTTGGAGAAATGGACTTTGACCAGCTCAGGGACACGACTATGGCTGTTGAGAACAGGATATTAAAGCTTGTTCATCTTGATGATGCCATAATGGCTGACGAGATATTCAGTATGCTTATGGGAGACAATGTTGAGCCAAGACGTGAGTTTATAGCCGAGAACGCACAGTACGCGGAGATGGATTTCTAGAAATATCGGCAATTAATGAGCAGACAGAAAAAGCTTGTTATGTCCGGCAAAGGGACTTTTCTTTATTGTGCTTTTGATTTGTGCTTATTTGAATTTGACGCTTAAGAAAAACAAAGTTTTCCGCTTAAAAATTCTTTGGGCGCTTTCTTTTTAGAAGGTATTGTTTTGAAAGGATCATAAAAATGAGTGAAAAAGAATTAGATAAGGTCGTTTCCGTCGATATTAATCAGGAAATGAAACAATGCTATATAGACTATGCCATGAGCGTTATCGTCGCGAGGGCGCTGCCGGACGTAAGGGACGGCCTTAAGCCTGTTCAGAGACGTATACTTTATTCCATGAGCGAGATGAACCTTGACCCGAATAAGAGCTACAGAAAGTCAGCCCGTATCGTCGGTGATACAATGGGTAAATATCACCCACACGGTGACAGCTCCATCTATCAGGCGATGGTACGTATGGCACAGAATTTCTCAATGCGATATATGCTTGTTGACGGTCATGGTAACTTTGGCTCAATTGACGGCTATGGCGCCGCCGCCGCCCGATATACCGAGGCGAGAATGTCTAAAATAACCGCCGCTATGCTTGCCGATATCGATAAGGACACTGTTGATTTTGTTCCTAACTATGACGAGAATGAAAAGGAGCCTGTTGTACTTCCGTCAAGGATACCTAACCTTCTCGTTAACGGAGCGACCGGTATAGCCGTCGGTATGGCTACGAATATCCCTCCTCATAACCTCGGAGAGGTTATCGACGGCGTTGTTCTTATGATCGACAACAAAAAAGAGGGAAAGGAAACAGAAATAGAGGATCTTATGGAATACATAAAGGGTCCCGATTTCCCTACCGGCGCGACTATTCTGGGCAAAAGCGGCATAAGGGCGACTTATAAGACAGGCAGAGGAAAAATAATCGTTCGTTCTCTTGCCGAGATAGAGTCCATGAAAAACGGACGCGAGCGGATAGTAGTTACCGAGATACCGTATATGGTCAACAAGCTTCGTCTTATCGAGAAGATAGCCGAGCTTGTAAAGGACAAGAGGATAGAGGGCATAAGCGACCTTTACGACGCTTCGGCCGGTGATGATATAAAAATAATCATAGAGCTTAAAAAAGATGTTAACGCCAATGTTATACTCAATCAGCTCTATAAATATACACAGCTTCAGGAAAGCTACGGAGCTATTATGATAGCCCTTGTAAACGGCAAGCCTGAGACGCTTAACCTTAAACAGATGCTTGACGAGTATCTTAAGCATCAGGAAGATGTTGTCACAAGGAGAACAAAATTCGATTTGGACAAGGCTCAGAAAAGAGCGCATATTTTGGAGGGCTTAAGGATCGCCATTGACAATATTGACGAGGTTATCCGGATAATCAGAACCAGCTATGATGACGCTAAGGAAAGACTTATGGAAAGATTTTCACTTTCCGATGTTCAGGCTCAGGCCATACTGGATATGCAGCTTAAAAGGCTTCAGGGTCTGGAGCATGATAAGATCGATGAGGAATACAATAACCTTATGGCCCTTATAAGCGAGCTGACAAAAATACTTTCCGATGAAAACCTCCTGCTTGATGTTATCAAGAAGGAATTGCTTGACATCAAGAATAAATATAACGACGAGAGAAGAACAAAAATAGTCCAGAACCCCGGTGAGATAGATATAGAGGATCTTATTGAGGAGGAGGCGAGTGTCATCGCCATGACAAGCCTCAATTACATTAAGAGAACTCCGCTTGATACCTATAAGAGCCAGAACAGAGGCGGACGTGGAATAATGGGAATACAGACAAGGGAGGAGGACGCCGTAACAAGGCTGTTTGTATGCTCTACCCATGACTATCTGCTGTTCTTTACAAGTTTCGGACGTGTATATAAGATAAAGGGCTATGAGGTCCCCGAGGCCGGAAGGACAGCCAGAGGACTTGCCATAGTAAATCTCCTGAGTATCAGCCAGGGAGAGAAGATAACCGCCGTTGTGCCTGTAAGGAGCTTTGATGACGATGGCTATCTTGTTATGATAACAAAGAGCGGCATAATCAAAAAGACAAATATGTCGGCTTTCGCAAATATAAGAAAGGCCGGCCTTACCGCTGTAAATCTGCGTGAGGGCGATGAGCTTATAGCGGCATTCATAACCGATGGCAGCAAAAATATTTTTGTCGGTACAAGAAACGGCATGGGAATTATGTTTAACGAAAGCGATGTTCGCCCTATGGGTAGAGCCGCTACAGGAGTTAAGGCAATAACGCTTGGCGAAAATGATTACGTTGTTTCCGCGGATCTCGTGAATGAGGGTGACAAGCTGCTTAACGTAACTGAAAGAGGATACGGAAAGCGTACTGACGAGGCTAACTTCAATATTCAGTACAGAGGCGGAAAGGGCGTTAAAATACATCAGATAACCGAAAAGACCGGTCCGCTTTCAGGCGTGATAAAGGTAAGTGACAATGAGGAGCTTATGATCGTTACTTCAGAGGGAGTTATAATCAGGCTTCGTGGAAGGGATATATCTACTTTTGGAAGAATATCTCAGGGAGTTAAGCTCATCAACCTCGGCGAAGGAGTAACAGTTGCCGGAATAGCGAAAATTGATGAGGAAGATATAGTAGAAAAAACTGACGAGTAAAATTAAAGTCTCATATTGTTCGGCAATATGAGACTTTTTTAAAGAGGTATGTAAAATGAGAGATATAGATGTTAAAGATATAATAAACGCTGTGGCGGAGCTTTGCATAAGGGCCAACTGTGTTCTTAACGACGACATTTACCTCGCCCTGGAAAACGCTAAAAAAACCGAAAAGTCCGAAATAGGAAGGGAAATACTCTGTCAGCTTACGGATAACGCCGACATCGCTGAAAATGAAAATGTCCCCATCTGTCAGGACACGGGAATGGCGGTTATTTTTGTTGAGCTTGGACAGGAGGCGCATATAACAGGCGGCCTTCTTACGGACGCCATCAACGAGGGCGTAAGAAAAGGCTATGCGGAGGGATATTTGAGAAAATCCGTTGTCAGCGATCCGTTTATCAGGGTAAATACAAAGGATAATACTCCGGCTATAATCCATTATGATATAGTTGAGGGAGACAGACTTAAAATAATTGTAGCTCCGAAGGGCTTTGGAAGCGAGAACATGAGTAAGATATATATGCTTAAGCCGTCGGCCGGGATTGAGGGAGCTAAGGACGCCATTGTTCAGGCCGTTGACGAGGCAGGCCCAAATCCATGTCCTCCTATGGTCGTAGGCGTTGGCGCAGGAGGAAACTTCGAGATGGCGGCCCTGCTTGCCAAAAAGGCGCTTTTGAGACCGATTGGCTCCCATTCCGATAAGCCTCATCTCAGAGAGATGGAGGAGGAGCTTTTGGAGAGAATGAATAACCTTGGCATTGGCCCGCAGGGACTTGGCGGAGTGACAACAGTTCTTGGCGTGAATGTGGAGTCATATCCGACCCATATAGCCGGAATGCCTATTGCCGTTAACATAAGCTGTCATGTGACAAGACACGCGGAGGTGGTATTATGAGAGTGAGTATCAATACCCCTTTGACTAAGGAAAAGGCGGCTTCTTTAAGAGCGGGGGATATAGTAAGTCTGACAGGATATATATATACGGGACGCGACGCCGCTCATAAAAGAATGGTAGAGGGATTTGAAAAGACGGGAAAATTCCCGTTTGACATGAAGGATCAGGTAATATACTATGTAGGACCGTCACCGGCAAAGCCCGGAAATCCGGTGGGTTCGGCGGGACCGACTACCTCCGGAAGAATGGACGCCTACGCTCCCGTACTGCTTGACAACGGCTCAACAGGTATGATCGGAAAGGGAGCCAGAACAAAAGAGGTCATCGACGCCATGAAGCGAAATAAGGCCGTATATTTCGGCGCTACGGGCGGAGCCGCCGCTCTGATCGCCAAGCATATAAAAAGCGCCGAGGTCATAGACTATGAGGATTTAGGTACAGAGGCCATACATAAATTTTATGTAGAGGATCTGCCGCTTGTTGTTATCATAGACAGTGAAGGGAATAATTTATATGAAACGGAGAAAGAAAAATACAGGAAAAACTAAATATTTTGTAATACCGTTTTTCATTATTATAATATGCGCCGCCGCCGGATTCAGATTTATCAATACGCTGAACATAGCTCAGGGTGTTTTTAACGAGACAGTCGAGGTAATAAACGAGCGAAAAAACGGGAATGTAATTGAAAAGGTCAGTAATGTGAGCCTGACGTTCACAGGCGACATTATGTGCCACAGCTATCAGTACAATGAGGCATATAACTCATCTACCGGTGAATATGATTTTATGCACAATTTTCAGGATATGAAAAAATATTTTGACAGGGCAGACTTTGTGATAGGAAATCTGGAAACCGTTTTCGCCGGAGCCGACGTAGGGATAAGCGATTATCCATGCTTCAATACTCCTGACAGCTTTGCCGATTCAATTGAGTATGCCGGATTTGACCTGCTTACAACGGCCAATAATCACTGTATGGACAAAAGAATGGCCGGTGCGCTGAGAACGCTGGATATTCTTGACGAGCATGGCATAGACCATATCGGGACCTACAGGAGCCGGGAGGAAAGGGATAATATTTATATCAAAGAGATAAACGGAATGAAAATAGCGTTTCTGTCCTATACATACGGAACCAACGGAATAAATGTCCCTGAAAGCTGGCTAGTCAATCTGATGGATGAGGATTTAATAAAAGGTGATATTGAGAGGGCAAAGGCCCTTGAGCCTGACATTATCGTTGTTATGCCGCATATGGGCAACGAGTATGAGGAATATGTCAGGGACGTTTTCAAAAACTGGGCGCATATGATGCTTGAGGAGGGAGCCGACATAGTTGTAGCGAGCCACCCGCATATTTTGCAGCCGATGGAGACCGTCGAGCTGACAGAAAGCGACGGAAGCACGAGGACCGGCTTTATCATGTACTCTATGGGTAACTTTATTTCGTCCCAGACTACCCCGCCAAGAAACGCGAGTATACTGCTGAATATCGAGCTTGAGAAAATCGGAAATGACGACGCTTATATAAAAAAGGTATCCTTTGTACCAATATGGACGCAGTTCCAGAACGCAAGCTGGCAAAATCATTTCGTTGTCAGAAGCGTTTACGAAATGCTTACGCTCTCCGATGAGGAGCTTGCGGCAACTGTAAGGACTAAGGACGTGCCGAGACTTAAGGAAATACACTATCAGACAACAAAAACCCTGCTTGGAAAGGATATTCCGATAGAGGAAATACAGGACGAGTATGTTTTTTACACGATCGGGGACCTCGGGGCCGTTGAAGCGCAAAACATATGATAATAAAAATACTGTAGGATTTTAAGAAAATAGTTTTTGAATATCTCAGTGTTTGTGTTATAATCAAATCAAATATGCCTGTAAAGGAGTTTGGGAATGATAGCTATAATTTTGGCAGCGGGATACGCCACAAGGCTTTATCCTTTAACTATAGACAGACCTAAGGCGCTTCTGCCTATAAATAAAAAACCGATAATTGACTATATTGTTGACGAAATAGAAAGCATAGACGAGGTAAAAGAGATAATAGTCATTTCAAACCATAAATTTGCGGACTGCTTTTATGAATGGGCAGAAAAACTGGAATGCACTAAAAAAGTCACTGTGCTTGACGACGGAACGACGACCGAGGAAACAAAACGCGGCGCCATAGGCGACATACTTTTCGCTATTGAGGAGAAGAATATCGACGACGAGCTTCTTGTGATAGCCGGGGACAACTTCTTTACCTACAGTCTTAGGGATTACTATAATTACTATAGGTCAAAGGACAGGGACTGCGTATGCGTAAAGAAATTTGACAACAGAGAGATGCTTAAGCAGTTTGGCGTCGCTCTGCTTGACAAGGACGGAAGGGTACTTGATATTGAGGAAAAACCCGATGATCCTAAGAGCGATACGGCAGTTTACGCCACATATATGTATAAAAGGGACACTGTACCTATGTTCAGGCAGTATATTGACGAGGGAAACAAGCCTGACGCTCCGGGATATTTTGCCGAATGGCTTTATAAGAGGAAGGAAGTATACGCCTATACATTTGATGGCGAATGCTACGATATAGGAACGCCGGAAAGCTACAGAAGCGTTTGTGAGGAATTTGAGAAGAAATAAGTTTTTCGGGGAATGTCATTTTGATGTTCCCTTATTTAATGCTGCGGAGGAAAATATGAGCGAGAACGAGTGCAACTGGATCGAAATATTTATAGAGACCGAAAAGGAAGGTTTTGAGCCTGTAAGCGGAATTATCTATCAGTGCGGAATTACAGGAGTGATTATAGAGGACAGCGACGACTTTACCGAGTTTTTGGAAAATCCGGCGAGGGACTGGGATTATATCGAGGACGAGCTGGTGGAGAAAAAATCAAACGCTAAAAACGGCGTGACATTTTTTGTGCGTGACAACGCAAACGGCATTGAAACGCTGAATATCGTAAAGGAAATGCTTAGGACGGCTAAGGAAAACGAGAAGGAGATAAACTTCGGCAGCCTTGAAATGACCGTTAAAAATATTAAGGAGGACGACTGGGCTAACAACTGGAAGAAATATTTCAAGCCATTTGCCGTCGGAGACAGAATAGTTATACGTCCTTCATGGGAGGAATATGACGATGACGGTACAAAGACCGTTCTTAAGATCGACCCCGGACACGTATTCGGGACCGGAACGCATGAGACAACTCAGCTTTGTATCGAGTTTATAGAGGAATATATAAGGGAGAGGGACAACGTCCTTGACATAGGCTGCGGAAGCGGGATACTTTCCATAGCGTCTCTTCTGCTTGGAGCCTGTCACGCCGACGCGGTAGACATTGACCCTAATGCCATTGATATAGCGTATACAAACGCCGGAATGAATAACATCGGCAGGGACGTTTATACCGTTGTCAGCGGAAACGTACTTGCTGACGATGAGCTTGACAGGGCCTACAGCGGTAAAAAATATGACGTTGTCGAAGCAAACATTGTCGCCGATGTAATTATAGCTTTGACGGACAAAATACCGAATTACATCAAGGACGGAGGCATTTTTATTTCCTCTGGAATAATAGTCGAGAGACTGGACGATGTGCTTTCAGCCCTTGGCTCACATGGCTTTGAGGTGCTTGATATAAAGAAGAAAAAGGGCTGGGCGGCAATTGCCTCCAGATATAACGGGTGAGCGGTATGCCTAGATTTTTTACTGAGCCGGAAAACATAAGGGACGGTATAATTACTCTGTTCGGTGACGACGCGGGACATATCTCAAGGGTGTTAAGAAGCAGGACAGGAGAGACGCTTACGGTCTGCGACGGGACCGGAAACGACTATGATGCCGAGATAATAGAAATCTCCGAAAAAAGCGTCAGACTGGAAATAAAGAAAACAACATTTACCGACAGCGAGCCAAGGCTTAAAATAACGCTCTATCAGGGACTTCCTAAGGGCGATAAGATGGAGCTTATAATTCAAAAATGCGTTGAGCTTGGAGTGACAAGGATAGTGCCCGTAAATACCGAAAGATGTATTGTTAAGCTGGATAAAAACAAGGAAAAGAAAAAAACAGACAGATGGCAGAAAATCTCCGAGTCGGCGGCAAAGCAGAGCGGCAGGGGAATAGTTCCGGAAATAAGCGGAGTGATGTCATTTTCGGAGGCCATAAAAGAGGCGGCGGGAATGGACAGAGCAATGATACCCTATGAGCTGGAGGAAAACAGAGGACTGAAGGAGTTTTTAAACGGCTTTGAGGGAGAGAGCCTTGGTATATTCATCGGGCCGGAGGGCGGATTTGCCGCCGAGGAAATAGAGAAGGCCATAAGCGCCGGAATCCTGCCGGTCACTCTTGGAAAAAGGATACTGCGTACGGAAACAGCAGGAATGACGGCTATTGCCAATACGCTGTTTTATTTTGATATGTGAGGGATAGAGAATGATTTATTTTGATAACGCCGCGACGACAAGGGCGCTGGACGAGGTTTCGGAAAAGGTAAAATATATGCTGCTTGAAAACTACGGAAATCCTTCGTCGCAGAGCATGATGGGCGTAAATGCCGAGAGAGAAATAATAGAAGCAAGAAAAATAATGGCCGCATCGATAAATGCCGAGCCTGATGAGATATATTATACGTCGGGCGGTACGGAAAGCGATAACTGGGCGGTTTTCGGGACGGCTATGGGTTATATAAGAAGCGGAAAGCATATGATCACAACGGCCATTGAGCACCCGGCTGTGCTTATGCCGATGATGAGACTTAAGGAGCTCGGCTGGGACATAACCGTGCTTGGCGTTGACGAATGCGGTTATATCAATATTGACGAGCTGAAGGCCGCCGTAAGGGAGGACACTGTGCTTGTCAGCACCATACTTATAAATAACGAAACCGGAACCATACAAAACGCGGCCGAGATAAGCAAGGCGATAAAAAGCGTAAATCCAAATACTCTTTATCATGTGGACGCTGTTCAGGCCTTTGGCAAATATCCGATAAACGTCAAAAAGATGGGCATAGATATGCTCTCCATGAGCGGGCACAAAATACACGGCCCCAAGGGCGTAGGCATTTTCTATATGAAAAAGGGCCTTAAGGTAAAGCCGTTCATATACGGCGGCGGCCATGAAAGGGGAATGCGCTCGGGAACGGAGAACGC
Organism: uncultured Lachnospiraceae bacterium; assembly: GCA_964493235.1. Classification (GTDB taxonomy): domain Bacteria; phylum Bacillota; class Clostridia; order Lachnospirales; family Anaerotignaceae; genus Metalachnospira. Next base: position 1,887 of record CAZBNY010000004.1, on the reverse strand, counting down.
TCCCTCTATCGTCGGACTTGCCGAGGCTGTGAGAATAGGAGTTGAGGAGCAGGAGAAGGCCAAGGAAAATGTTATGGCGGTGAAGAAAAGGCTTGCCGAGGGCATTCTGGCCGAAATACCAAAGACGCATATTAACGGCCCTTCCTTAGACGAGGCCAGTCCGTATGTACTGAATATAAGCTTTAACGGAGTCAGGAGCGAGGTGCTGCTCCACGCTTTGGAGGAAAAGGGCATATATGTTTCCGCGGGAAGCGCCTGCAACAGCAAGAAAAAGGGCGCAAGCTCGGTGCTTTCGGCACTGGGACTTTCCGATGTGAGAATAGAGGGAGCCATACGGTTCAGCTTCTGTCGTTACAATACGGTCGAGGAGGCTGACGAGTGTTTGAAGGTGCTTAAGGAAAAGGTCGCTTTTTTGAGAAAATATATGAGGTAACGCTATGACAGAGGCTAATAAAAACGAGCGCGCCGAGGAAAAGGTGCTTATAGTAAAATACGGGGAGATCGCCGTAAGAGGTAATAACCGTAAATTTTTTATAGAGAGATTATTGAGAACTATAAGAAAGAACCTTGACGGAATGGGAGATTTCTATGTTGTCAAGGAGCAGGGTCGTCTTATACTTGAGGACAGAGGCGGAGAAATAGATTTTGACAAGGTTATCCCCAAAGTATTATGTATAATGGGGATAATAGGCGTTTCTCCCGGTATACGTGTGAAAAATCAGGAGCTGGACAACCTCAAAAGGGTTTGCGCCGACCATATGAGAGAGACAGGCATTGAGGGTTATAAAACCTTTAAAATCGAGACCAAGAGATCAAATAAGAGCTATCCGCTGGAGTCAAGGGAGGTTTCGGCCGCTGTGGGCGAATATATCCTTGACGAGTTCCCTTCTCTTACGGTCGATGTACACGAGCCTGATCTGACAGTATTTATCGAGCTTAGAAACGACGCATATGTATACTCAAAGCTTATAAAGGGACTGGGCGGACTTCCTGTAGGCTCATCGGGAAAGGGCATCGTTATGCTTTCGGGCGGAATAGACAGTCCTGTTTCGGCGTTTATGATGGCCAAAAGAGGAGTCGAGGTCGAGGGAGTTTATTTCAACTCACCGCCTTACACAAGCGAAAGGGCAAAGCAGAAGGTAGTCGATCTTGCGGAAAGACTGACTGAGTTTACAGGCAGCTTTAAGCTCTATATCGTGCCGTTCACCGATCTGCAGCTATATCTTTTGGAGCACGTACCCCATGACAAGCTGACAATATTCCTGAAAAGAGCCATGACAAAGGTGGCCTGTATACTGGGAGAAAGAGACGGCGCGTTGGCGGTAATAACCGGCGACAGCGTAGGGCAGGTAGCCAGCCAGACCATGCAGGGACTGCACGCCATAAGCGCGGCGGCGACTATGCCGATAATCAGACCTCTGGCCGGCTTTGACAAGCAGGAGATAGTAGATATAGCCAGAAAGATAGGAACCTTCGATATTTCCATCAGGCCGTATGAGGACTGCTGCACAATATTTGTGGCAAAGCACCCCGAGACTAAGCCTAAAACATCGGTGATCGAGAAAATAGAAGCAAAGCTTACGGAGCTTGATAAATTTATAAACGACGCGGTAGAAAACGCCGAGATAATAGAGTTGTAGCTTTTAAAGCTTTGTTGATTTGGATAATAATTTAAGATGGAAGGGGTATTGTTTTAAATCAATATCTTCAAGAACCGGTATTTAAAAATAAAACTTGAATTTTTTTAGTGATTGTTGTATAGTATAACTACTAATTGGGGTATATGTTTGCGGACGTATACTTAAGAGAGTCGGAGCAATCCGGCTCTCTTGTGCTATATAGAGAAAATATTAGTAAACTAAATGAAGTCCAGCTAATAAATGTCAA
>CAZBNY010000003.1:0-29538 GCA_964493235.1 uncultured Lachnospiraceae bacterium | reverse complement strand
CTTTTTATTTAACGCCAAAATGGCCGGAAATAATTCCGACCATTGGATTTTTTATTAATCAAAAACTATATCTATATTGTTCATTTCTTCCATGAATATATCGTACATACTTGCCTTAAGCGGATATCCAAGCTTAGCAAAGGTCTTATCCAGAGCCGAGAAGGTTTCAGCCATGTCTCTGATATTGGCGTTTTCACCCATGTGGCCTATCCTGATGACCTTGCCGGCAAGCACATCAAAGCTGCCTGACAAAAGTATGTTGTAGTCGTCCTTCATGGTATTGAGTATCTGACTGTCAGTAAGACCCTCGGGAACGCAGAACACCGTTACCGTATCGGCAAAGCCGCTTTCGGGATAAAGCGAAAGACCGGCCTCCTGCACTGCCTTCCTTGAAGCCTCGGCGATTATTCTGTGTCTCTCAAATACGGTCTTGTCAAAGCATAAATTGCTGACCGCCTTGCTCAGGCCTGTGATGTCGCTTATAGGCATTGTGTATGGGAACCATTTCTGCGTGTAATAATCCTTGAATGTAAGTATATTGCAGTAGAATGACGCTATAGGAGTTTTTCTGCTAAGCATTGACTTCATAGCGTCAGCGCTTACGGCCACCATCGTAAGTCCCGGAGGCGCTGAAAGAGCCTTCTGCGAACCCATACAGCATATATCTATTCCGCTCTTGTCCACGTCGAGGGGGACACCGAATGATGCGGAAACAGTATCAACTACGGTAAGTATTCCGTATTCCTTAAGAATAGGGCAGATAGCCGACACATCGTTGAGTATTCCGCTTGGAGTGTCACAATGTACGACTGTAGCGTATTTGAAGTCATGGTCGTCGTTAAGGTATTCTCTGAGGGCTTCGGGATCGATCGGCTCTCGATAGCTCTTTGTATAATAAACCGGCTTACCGCCGTATATTTTTACGAAATCGGCAAAACCCTTTCCGTATACGCCGTTATCAATTACAAGAACTCTGTCGCCCGGTTCGGTAAGTGAGGCACAGGCGGCCTCAAGACCCAAAATTCCCTCTCCGGAAAGGATATATACATTTCCGGAAGAATGTATGATATGGGCGATCATATCGCAGGTAGTCTTATAATGCTCGGCAAACTCCGTATCAACGTCCGGATTGGTCGTTACAAGGCTTCTTGCCGCGCGAACATTGTCCCTGACCTGGGTAGGACCGGGTGTCATAATTTTATACATAATATCAGCTCCTCATTTGAATTTTAGCCGAAAGACATTTTAGAGCATTACGCTTTTGATTTGTTTTTTAAGCGGCTTTGCGACAATTAATGTTATAATGCCTGCCGTAACTACCTGAACGATGTTTCCGGGTATACTTGCGACCGGAACAGTCCAGTTGCTGTAGATAATGGCCTCGGCGATATAGTATCCGACTATCTTTATTATAAGCGCGGCCACAACCGCGATTAAGTACCATAATACCGTATCATGCTCTTCTTTTTCGGTAATTTTTCCTACTACATATCCCATTATTCCAACAACAACGAAGGTAAAGGGCGCCCAAAGTGCCCAGCCTGAGAAAAGATCAAAGAGAGCCATTCCAAAGGAGCCTGAAATAGCTCCGGTCTTTTTACCGAATATGATTGCCGCAAGGAAAAGAGGAACATTTCCAAGATGAATAAGTCCGCCGTTTGCCATCAGAGGAAGCCTGATGTTAATAAAGCCTGTCGCTAAAAATACAAGCGCTATAGAGATGCCGTTTATTGCTATCGTCCTGGCTGAAGATTTTGATTTTACCGCTGTGTCACTCATATGTTTTCCTCCTTATTGCCGTTCATTTTATAACAAAACGGCCTATTGACTCTTGTCGTTATGTGACATATAATACTATCAAACTGAACACATTAAAACTGCCAGTTTATAAAAATATTATGGTGTCAGATGGAGGCCGATATGATAACACTGAAAGAAAAGGACATTGGAAAGCCATTATATTTTCAAATATATTTACAGATAAAGGAAGAAATACAGGAGGGAAGAATGAAGGCAGGGGACCGGCTGCTTTCAAAACGGAAAATGGCGGAAAGCCTTAACGTCAGCATAAATACTGTGGAAACGGCTTACAGTCAGCTTTTGAGCGAGGGCTTTATAGAGTCCAGACCAAAGAGCGGCTATTATGTGAGCCAGATAGACGAGTTTAACTTTGGGAATGAAAAAAAGGCGGCGGAAAGCTCCGAGAAAAAAATCGACGAAAGCAGCAGGATAAATATAAATTTTGCGACAGACGGCGTGGATTTTGAGAATTTTCCTTATAATACGTGGCGTAAGCTTATGAAAAACTGCTTCAACGAATATAACCCGCGGGTGCTGAAAAGCGCTCCGCCCGAGGGCGACCATGAGCTTAGGAGGGCTATCGCCTCGCATATTTACCGTTCAAGGGGTGTAAACTGCGCCACCGAGCAGATAATAATCGGCGCCGGTATGGATAACCTGATGAATACCGTAAGCGGCATATTGGGAACCGATTACAAAATAACGATGGAATATCCGGTGTATTACGAGGCTTATTCTTACTTTAACGTACTCGGCCACAGCGTTGACCTGATACCGGTCGATGACAGGGGCATAAGGACCGACCTTCTGCCGGAGGACACAAAAAGAGTGGTCTATGTTACTCCGTCGCACCAGTTCCCACTTGGAATAACCATGCCGGCGGGGCGCAGGGTAAAGCTTCTCAAATGGGCATACGCGGAGGAAAACCGCTATATTATCGAGGACGATTACGACAGTGAGTTCAGATATAACTCAAAGCCGATACCGTCGGTGCAGAGCATAGATATGAAGGGCAGGGTTATATATATGGGCACCTTCTCAAAAACGATAGCTCCGTCGGTGCGTATAAGCTATATGGTTTTGCCGGAGGAGCTTTTGGAGCTGTATAATGAGAAGTATACAAAATTTTCGTCGGCGGTTTCGGTGCTGGAGCAGAATATACTCACGGCCTTTATAAACGAGGGCCATTACGAAAGGCACCTGAACCGAATGAGAAAGCTCTACGGCGAGAAAAGGAGCGTGCTGCTTGGCGAGCTTAAGAATATGGGCGGAAAAATAAAGATAAACGGCGAGAACGCGGGACATTATTTCGCACTTAAGCTGCTTAACGGACTCAGCGAGGAGGAAATGATAAGCTCCGCCGAGGCAAACGGCGTAAGAGTCTACCCTATTTCAAAATATTTTGTGAACGGCGTCCCGCCTAAATATAAAAGTACGGTATTGATAGGCTATGCCGAGCTGTCCGAGAAAAAAATAATCAAGGGTATAGAAATACTGAAAAGGGCGTGGGAGCTGTAAATATAGCCGGGCGCATAAAAATTAAAATTGTATTTAATTTTGTACAAGCTGTTTTTAATCGACATTTTAATTGAACTGTCCAACGCAAAATGTTATACTTAACGTAAATTTAACAATTTGTGACGACAAAAGAAAAAGGAAGAGAGCCATGACAGTAACACTATCCGAATTTCTCGGAAATATAACGTCAAATCCAATGATGGCGGTAACAGTCATACTTACGCTTGGCGTAATAATGATGAATGGCTGTACCGACGCTCCAAACGCCATTGCGACCTGTGTTTCCACAAGGGCCATGCGGCCTAAAACAGCGATCGCTATGGCAGCAGTATTCAATTTTATCGGCATAATGGTAATGACTATGATCAACGCCAACGTCGCTTCTACTATTTACAACATGGTTGACTTCGGGACGGACACTACTGCCGGAACAACGGCTATATGCGCGGCACTGTTTGCCATAATAGTATGGTCGTTTACATCATGGAGACTGGGACTGCCGGTCAGCGAGAGCCACGCGCTTGTGGCCGGTATATCCGGCGCGGCCATTGCCATACACGGCGGAATAGGCGGTATAAACGGAGCTGAGTGGATAAAGGTAATATACGGACTTGTCCTCTCGACCGCACTTGGCTTCTTTATGGGATACATAACCGCCAAGGTGATAGAAAAGATATGTAAGCGTATGGACAGGCTGAAAACCAACCGCTTTTTCAGAAGCGCTCAGATAGTTGGAGGAGCGTCAATGGCCTTCATGCACGGTGCCCAGGACGGACAGAAATTCATGGGTGTATTCATGCTTGGCGTATTCATTTCGACAGGCAGGGCAGGTATCACGGAATTTTCGGTGCCGATATGGCTCATGGCGCTCTGTTCGGCGGTAATGGCCTTTGGAACATCGATAGGCGGCTACAGGATAATAAAGTCCGTAGGACTGGATATGGTAAAGCTGGAGTCATATCAGGGGTTTGCCGCTGATATTGGCGCGGTTTTGAGTCTGCTTGTGGCATCGGTAACAGGTATACCTGTCAGCACGACACATACAAAAACGACTGCCATTATGGGCGTTGGCGCGTCAAGAAGGCTTTCGGCCGTGAATTGGGGAGTTGTTAAGAACATGGTGAAAACATGGGTGCTTGTTTTCCCCGGCTGCGGACTGATGGGCTTTGTAATGGTTAAGATATTCATGCTTATATTCGGATAAAGAGAAAACTTTGGAGGGTAAACAAAATGGCTGAAAGAAAAAAAGAGTTTGATTACTTCGCATATTTCTGTAAATGCGCTGATTACATATGCGAGGCCGCGAATTATCTGGAGGAAAGTATCACACACTTTGACCATGAGGCTGTGTTTGACAGGGTGACGGCAATGCACCATATTGAAAATGAGGCCGACCTTACTAAGCATGAAATGACGAAGACGCTTGTGCATGAGTTTCTGCCGCCCATTGAAAGGGAGGACATCGTGCAGCTATCGATAAAGCTGGATGATGTGATTGACGCCATAGAGGACGTAATGCGCCGTATATATATGTTCGATATCAAGGAAATGAGACCCGACATACTTGAGTTTACAAAGCTGATAGTAAAGGGAGCCGAGGGCGTCAGGGATACGCTTGCCGAGTTTAGGAACTTCAAGAATTCAAAGGCTTTGAAGGAAAATATCATTGCCGTAAATACAATAGAGAGCGAAGGCGATATGCTTCATACGAAGATGTACCACGAGCTTTTCAGAGACGGGACCGATACAAGGAATATCATTATATGGACAAAGATCTTCGACGAGCTGGAGGACTGTCTTGATTCCTGCGAATCGGCCGTTGACGTAGTTGAGCTGGTAATAATGAAAAACAGTTAAAAACAGACAACAAATTTGCATAAAAATTGTAAGACATATTGACTTTAAGACAAAATGATGATACTATCCACGATAGAATAGTATCTGATAGAGGCGCGGGAAACATCAGTAACTCGGCAGGAGGGATTCTCCACGGCTGGCAGGCCGTCCGAGTGAAAGGGTTTTTCGCCGAAGCCGGCTGTTTTTGCCAAGGCCGTCGGCTGGGACACAGCAGAATATGCTGTGTACTGTCACTTAGGTGGAGCGCTATCATAAAATAAAGACTTTTATTTTGTTTTATCAGTGCCGGAACCTTACTTTATCAGAGTAGCTTTCGGCACTTGTTTTTTTACCAAATAATATTATTTTGACAAAAGGAAGGTATGTACAATGAAGAAAAAATTATTTTCAGCAGCAGCTTTTGCTATGGCGGCGATGATGGCTCTTACAGGCTGCTCGGGCAGCGGCTCATCTTCAGACGGAGATGCTGAACAGGCAGAAGCAGCAGATGACAATGTGCTTACAGTAGCTATGGAATGCGGATACGCTCCTTATAACTGGACACAGCCCGATGACTCAAACGGAGCCGTACAGATCAAGAACAGCACAGACTACGCTTACGGCTATGACGTAATGATGGCTAAATATATCGCCGAGCAGCTCGGCATGGAACTTGAAATCGTTAAGCTCGACTGGGATTCGCTTGTACCGGCTGTACAGTCAGGCACAGTTGACTGCGTGATCGCCGGCCAGTCTATTACCTCTGACAGACTTGAGATGGTAGACTTCACTGATCCTTACTACTACGCTACGATCGTTACGCTTGCTAAGGCAGACAGCGAATACGCTGACGCCACAAGCGTTGCCGACCTCGCCGGAGCTACATGCACATCGCAGCAGAACACAATATGGTATGATATATGCCTCCCTCAGATCCCTGACGCGAATATTCTTCCCGCTCAGGAATCGGCTCCCGCGATGCTTGTTGCCCTTGACGCCGGCAAATGCGATATAGTTGTAACTGACCAGCCTACAGGATTTGCTGCTACAATAGCTTATCCTGATTTCGTTCTTCTTGACTTCACAGGCACAGACGGAGAATTCGCTGTTTCCGACGAGGAGATCAATATCGGCATCTCTCTCCAGAAGGGAAATACAGAGCTTTGCGACAAGATTAACGGTGTTCTTGAAGGATTAACAGATGAGGATTATGTTGAGATGATGAACGAGGCCATTTCTGTTCAGCCCCTTTCAGATACCGCCGAATAATAATTGAACGTGTACATCAACAGCAATAACAAAGCGGGTGTCAGTACAGAAAGGAGAGAACAAATATGCCGGCAACCTTTGGTGGACGAATTTTGTACATTTGGGAGCGCTACAGCAATTCCTTCTTCCGTGGCGCCGCAAATACGATGATAATAGCGCTGATTTCTACATTTATCGGCTGCATTATCGGTTTTATTGTGGGTATTATCCAGACCATACCCACGGACAGGAAAAAGAACCCTGTCAAATGGTTCCTTGTGGGAATAATCAAGTTTATATTGAATGTGTATGTCGAGGTGTTCAGAGGAACGCCTATGATGGCGCAGGCTATGTTTATTTACTTTGGCTCCTCGGTCGTGTTTGGGATAAACATGGGTATGTGGCAGGCGGCCTTCTTCATAGTGTCTATAAATACCGGAGCGTATATGGCGGAGACCGTCAGAGGCGGTATTCTCTCTATCGACCCCGGTCAGACGGAGGGAGCCAAGGCGATAGGTATGACGCACGTCCAGACAATGACTAACATAATACTTCCGCAGGCGTTAAGGAACATTATGCCCCAGATAGGCAATAACCTTATAATCAATATTAAGGATACCTGCGTACTTTCGGTAATCGGTATAGTTGAGCTGTTCTACACCACAAAGGGTATCGCAGGCGCGTACTATACATATTTTGAGGCGTTCAGTATAGCTATGATAATATATTTTATACTTACGTTTGCCTGCTCAAGGATCCTTCGTTTCTTTGAGAATAAGATGGACGGCCCGGATAACTTTGATCTGGCGACAACCGATACCCTGGCGTATACAAGCGGCATGTACAAGTATAACGAGAAAAAGGCCCATTCGGCCGGAAATCTTAATATGGACAGCAGGGAGGGAAGGTAATGGAAGGTAATAACGTGTTTCGTATAAATCATCTTGGAAAAACCTTCGGCAGCCATGTTGTCTTAAGGGATATTGATTTCACCGTAAATACCGGAGACGTGACCTGCATCATAGGCGCGTCAGGCTCAGGCAAATCGACCCTTTTGAGATGTATGAACCTGCTTGAGACGCCTACAAGCGGCGAGATACTTTATCACGATGAGCCTATAACGGGCAAGGATTTTAACCAGTCGGCGTACCGGGCCAAGGTAGGCATGGTGTTCCAGAGCTTCAACCTGTTCAACAATATGACGGCTCTGGAAAACTGCATGGTCGGAGTAATAAAGGTGCTTAAAAAAAGCAAGGAGGAGGCAAGGCAGACGGCTATGTTCTATCTTGAAAAGGTAGGAATGGCTCCCTATATCAATGCCAAGCCAAGACAGCTTTCGGGAGGACAGAAGCAGCGTGTGGCTATCGCCAGAGCGCTTGCGATGCAGCCGGAGGTAATTCTCTTTGACGAGCCGACCTCGGCGCTGGACCCTCAGATGGTAGGAGAGGTGCTCGCGGTCATAAGGACCCTTGCCAATGAAGGCTTTACAATGATCATCGTAACACATGAGATGGCCTTCGCGAGAGACGTATCCAGCTATGTGGTATTTATGGCGGACGGCGTTATCTGCGAGGAGGGAAAGCCCAAGGAGCTTTTTGAGAACCCCAAGACGGATAAAATGAAGGAGTTCCTGGCAAGATTCAGAAACGCGTAATAATAAACTCCACGGAATAATGAACAGGCATAAGAAGATCTATGTTTTCTAAGTCTGTCGGCATTTGACTTAAGAAACATGATAAAAACACTTCTTAAGTCAAATGCTTTCCGTGGAGTTTTTTAATAGATCATTACTTGTTGATTGATTATGGTGATTGTGTTGACCGATTCGCTCTTTTGTGATATTATATATCGTAATAACATTTAGTTTGATTTATTTTTGAGGGAGGATTGTTTAGCAATGGACGAAGGCAGTGGCAGTAGTAGCGACTATTATGGGTGTCGATTGCTCGAAATTGATTATCTTGAATATTTTATAAGAGGCATACCCGTAGTTTGATTAGGCTAACTTCGGGTGTGCCTTTTTGCGACCTTTTTAATGGAGTAAAGTATAGTATTTAGGAGGATCAAATTGAGTTCAATTATATTGCAGATAGTGCTTATATTTTTAAACGCTGTGTTCGCTTCGGCGGAAATCGCGGTCATATCAGTGAATGATGCGCGGCTGTCCAAGCTGGAGGATGAGGGAGACAGGCGCGCGACTAAGCTGAAAAGGCTGACCGATCAGCCGGCGAAATTTTTAGCGACGATTCAGGTTGCCATAACGCTTTCAGGCTTTCTGGCATCGGCCTTTGCCGCCGATAACTTTTCGGATAAGCTGACGGAGTGGGTAATAGGCAGGGGCTTTACGGCTCTTTCTCCGGCGGCTCTTGACAAAATAGCTGTAGTCGTCATCACTCTTGTGCTTTCTTACTTTACGCTTGTTTTCGGTGAGCTTGTGCCTAAGAGAATAGCGATGAAAAAGTCCGAGAAGCTGGCGCTGGGCATGGCGGGCATGATCACGATTATGTCAAAGTTCTTTGCGCCGATCGTGTGGCTCCTTACGGTTTCTACAAACGGCGTCCTTCGCCTGATGGGCATTGATCCCAATGCCGAGGAGGAAGAGGTCAGCGAGGAGGAAATAAGGCTGATGGTCGATGAGGGCGGTCAGAAGGGCGTGATTGACGCTGACGAGCGGGAAATGATAAATAACGTGTTTGAGTTCGACGATCTGACTGTGGACGAATTCGCGACCCACAGAACGGATATATCACTGCTGTGGCTCGACGAGCCGCTGGAGGAATGGGAAAATACCATACATGAGAGCAGACATTCCAGATACCCGGTCTGTGATGAGACTGTGGATAAGATCATAGGCGTATTAGACGTAAAGGACTTCTTCAGGCTTGACGGGGAACCCAAGGAAGTAATACTTGAGGAAGCCGTCAGGCCGGCGTATTTCGTGCCGGAAAGCATACACGCCGACGTGCTTTTCAGACAAATGAAAAAGACTCATAACTATTTCGCCGTTGTCTTAGACGAGTATGGCGGAATGACGGGCATTGTTACGATGAACGACCTTCTGGAGCAGATTGTAGGCGATCTGGACGAGGAGCCTACGCCGGAGGAGGAAGAGCCGGATATTGAAAAAATAGACTCCAACACATGGAAAATACAGGGCGGGGCCGACCTTGAGGAGGTTGCGGAGATCCTTGATATCGAGCTTCCGCTAGACGAATATGACACCTTCGGCGGATATATTTTCGGCAACTACGGAACCATTCCGGACGACGGAACAAGGTTTGAGATAAATCTGCCGCCGCTTCAGATAAAGGTTACGGAAATAAAGGATCACAGGATCAAAAAAGCAATAGTATGCTTTGATAAGGCGTGATTTTTGTAAAAAGTAAATCTAAAAGCTATGAAAACTCGGCCACGGGCAGAATTTGATTCCGCCCGTGTTTTTTTTGCCGAGACCGTTTCAAAGCTTGTGTTTGAAATGCTTACCTTGACAGAATTTTTTAAATCCTGTAGTTGGTGATCAAGATATGTGATGAAATATTATGTAAACTATAACAGAACTACAGACATTCCTTTTTTTAATCCGATGAAATTGCTTTAAGAGTATCTGAGCCAAAAGGAAACCAGCCTGTACGGCTAGAGTACAGGCTGGTTCATGGGGTAAAACAAATGTCTATATATTATATAAAGAATAAAATAAGGAGCTTGGTTGATTCGTGCATTCGGGAAGCCTCTGCAATTAAGCCGCCGCCCCTTGGCGCAATCTCCCCTTTAAAGACCGAAAGGCTTCCTTCCTTGCACTAACATATATGTTTAATTAGTTCTGTCGCTAAATTAAAGCTTTTCATATAGCTGAAAATATTCGTATAGGCTATGGACATTTTCAGCCGTATGAATCAAAATCGGCTCGCCTGACAGTCTAAACTTCACAGTACAGCGAATCGTATATCATGGAGCGTAGGGATTATGTCGAGCGAGCCGCGATTTATTTCATTTAAGGTTGACCAATTACTTCTTTACTGTGTGTACAACGTCCTGGAAATCAGGGTGCTGAGGGCCTCTCTGGTCCTTCTTAGCGATGTAAAGGCTTCCTGTTGCTGTTCCGCAAAGTACAGGGGGAACGCAAGCTGTAGCAGCAGTATGCTCGAGGCCTGTCATATCCATACCTGTTCTGTCGCACATTGTAGCAACCTTGTAAGCCTCGAATTTGCAGGTATATGATGTGTTGCCTACTTTTTCGATCCAGCCAACATACTCCATGAAGTCGCCAACGTATACGGGAGCTGTGAACTGAATGTCTTTATAACCAAGGAAAAGGCTGATGTCGCCGTCTGCGTATACGCAAAGCTCTGTACCAACGTCTCCCCACATATCTACTATTCTGGCGCCGTTAACAAGACCGCCAACGTAATGTCCGTCTGCGCCTCTCATCATAATATGATGTACTACCTTTTTACCTACCATGATAAAAACCCTCCTTAATATCGAATAAATATGTATTTCGTCAAATCGATCTTATTTCTTTACAGTATGCTCATGAACGAAAGCGGGGTCTGTCTCGCCTCTCTGGTCTTTCTTAGCGATGTAAAGGCTGCCTGTACCTGTAGCGCAGAGTACGGGAGGAACGCAAGCTGTAGCAGCTGTGTGCTCAACATCTGTCATATCCATATCTGTTCTGTCGCACATTGTAGCAACCTTGTAAGCCTCGAATTTGCAGGTATATGATGTGTTGCCTACTTTTTCGATCCAGCCAACATACTCCATGAAGTCGCCAACATATACGGGAGCTGTGAAGTTGATCTCCTCATAGCCAAGGAAAAGGCTGATGTCGCCGTCAACACGAACCATAAGCTCTGTTCCAACGTCACCCCAGTAATGTACTATTCTGGCGCCGTTAACAAGTCCGCCGACATAATGTCCGTCGCTGCCCTTCATCATTGCATGAAGAACTACTTTCTCTCCTACCATAATAAAATCCTCCTTAAATTTATTGATATGATTAGTATATCAGTCTCATATTAACCTTAAAAAAGGAAAAATACAATCCTTTTTATGGGCCGCGGCTTTTAACAAGCCGCGGCTCATATTATTATTTAAAGTTATAACCGGCCTCAAAAGCCTTGATGTTAACATCAACAAGCTCGGGTTTCATTTTTGCCTTAATAGCGTTTTCGGCGTCCTCAACAGAAATAATGCTGAGAGATTTTACAACCGCGCCGAAAGCAACCATGTTGGCTGACTTGGCAGCGCCAAGCTCTGTAGCGATCTCTGTGAAGGGGATCTCGATGATGTTGATGTCTGTTCTTGCGCATTTTTTATCGATCATTGATGTGTTTACGATAAATGTGCCGCCTGCTTTAACGTGGCTCTCATAGTCGTCAAAGCTCTTTTCGTCCATTACAAGGATAGTATCAGCTTCGGAAATAACGGGTGAACCGATCTCCTCTGAGATAACTACCTGGCAGCTTGCGCGGCCGCCTCTTTTTTCCTGACCGTATGAAGGAGCAAGCGTAACGTTGAGACCCTTCTTAGCTGCCGCTGAGCAAGCCATCTTTCCCATAAGGATAGTTCCCTGTCCGCCTATACCTGAAAAAATAATTTCGCTTTTCATTATTTGTTCTCCTCCTTATCAAGATCTTTAAATACTCCGAGAGGATACATATCCAACATATTTGTTGTGATCCATTCCATAGCCTTGATGGGCTTCATGTTCCAGCCTGTAGGGCAGGGTGAAACGACCTCTACGAAGCTGAGGCCCTTGCCTTCGAGCTGATTATGTATAGCCTTTTTGATAGCTGCTTTTGTCTTTCTTACATTAGCGGGTGATGTTAATGTAACACGCTCGCTGTAGTAGCAGCCTGCGATGTTTGAGATGAACTCAGCCATAGGAAGGGGATTACCGGCATTGCTGTCGCTTCTTCCGTAGGGTGATGTTGTTGTTTTCTGTCCCATAAGTGTTGTGGGAGCCATCTGTCCGCCTGTCATACCGTAAATAGCGTTGTTTACGAATATAACTGAGAATTTCTCGCCTCTGATAGCTGCGTGAACGATCTCTGCCATACCTTCAGAAACCATGTCGCCGTCGCCCTGATAAACAAGTACCATGTTGTCGGGAAGGGCTCTCTTTATACCTGTTGCGAGAGCGGGAGCACGTCCGTGAAGGGCGCAGATAGAGTCCACTTTATAATATTTATCCGAGTATACGGAACATCCGATGGGCCAAACAAGAATAGCCTTTTCCTCGAGGTGTTCCTCTTCGATTATTTCTCCAATAAGTCTGTTTACAATACCGTGTCCGCAGCCACCGCAGAATGTAAACTGTTCGTCTGTAAGAACATGCGGTCTTTCATATACAATGCTCATCTGTTTTTACCTCCAATCAATGTTTACACTGCTTTAAGATTGCTTCGTAGAGTTCCTTCGGTGTAGGTGTGATACCGCCGAGTCTGCCGTAGAAATGAACGTTGTCATTGTCATTTACGGTAAGCTTAACGTCCTCAACCATCTGACCTGCGTTGAGCTCTGTTACGAAGAACTGTTTGCCTCTGAGTCCCTCAAATGCCTTTACAGGGAAGGGCCATAATGTGATAGGTCTGATCATGCCGACCTTAAGGCCGTTTTCTCTGGCAATTTTGATTGTAGTAAGCGCAATTCTTGCTGCTGTTCCGAAAGCAACGATGATGATGTCGGCGTCGTCTATCTCATAGCTTTCCCATCTCTGCTCGTTCTCTCTGATTTTAGCGAATTTGCTCTGGAGAGCAAGGTTGAACTGTTCCCACTGCTGAGGACCTGTAGCGCAAGTTGTGATAACATTATGCTCTCTGCCCTTAGCTCCGTTTACACAGCCTTCAAATTCTCCGGGGCCATCTGTTCTTTCGGGAAGAACTACGTTCTCCATCATCTTGGAAAGCATACCGTCGCTGGCTACGATAACGGGATTTCTGTATTTCTCGGCAAGCTCGAAAGCGAGAGGAGCGCAGTCTGCGAACTCCTGAACCGAGTAAGGAGCAAGTACGATATTGCAGTAGTCACCGTGACCGCCGCCTTTTACCATCTGGAAATAGTCGCCCTGTGAAGCAAGAATGTCACCGTCGGCCGGACCGGGACGCATAACATATACAACAACTGAAGGGAGACCGGCAGCCGACATATAGCTCATAGCTTCGCAGCCAAGGCTGAAGCCGGGGCCTGATGTAGCTGTCATTCCTCTTTTACCTGTTGCCGCGACACCCGCGATCATGTTGAAGGCTGAAACCTCTGTTTCTGCCTGAATAAATGTAAGACCTTCTGAGGGAGCCTTTTTAGCGTAGTACTCAGGCATCTCGCTGGAAGGTGTAATAGGATATCCGAAGAAATATTTGCATCCTGAACGTATTGCGGATTCAGCAAAGGCTTCGTTACCCTGCATAAAAACTTTCTCGCCCATTTGTAATTACCTCCTGATTAAATATCTTTCTCGACTTTTATTGCACCTTCCGGGCACATTGTTGCACAAATACCGCAGGCAATGCAATCCTCAAGGTTAGCAGCGACTACGCCATAGTATCCTTTTTTATTAACGGACTCACTCTTTTTAAGAATGGTCTTTTTGGGACAGAAGTTGAGGCAGTATTCGCATTCTTTGCATCTCTCATAATCAACGGTTACTCGATTCATTACTTAAAATCTCCTTTCAGTAAAGGTTTGTGTTTTGCATTCTGATAATTAGAACAGCTTTCTATATAATGATACAATGTAGATATTATATTGTCAATAGGATTTGAGCATTTTTTATGATAAATTTTGTCGGGAACAAATTTGTATTTACAAACAAAATTTTAAATTATATACTTTATAATGTGAATATATGAAAGTGGGTGAATTTGAAAGTGAAAAATGAAAAACATAAGTATGTGCCTAAGTACCCTGTGCAAACACTGGAAAAGGCTTTGGATATAATCGACTATTTAAAAGAGAACTCATCTTTGAACGGAACAACGCTTAACGAGCTGAGCAGGGAGCTGAATATGAGCAAAAGCGGCGTCCACCGCCTGTTGGATACTCTTATGGCCTATGACTATGTGGAAAAGACCGAGGATTCGGGCACCACATACCGGCTGGGCTGGGGATTGTTCCACTCCGGAAGCATAGTTCCCAAGCAGCACGGAATAAACAATATCAATTATGTACCCATACTCGAGGAGCTTAGCAACAAAATAGAGGAGAGCATAAATCTTGGAATACTCAATCTCAATGAGTTTGAGACGATACTGATATGCAAAATAGAATATCGGCATATGATACACGTAAATTCTCAGGTGGGAGACAGGGAGCCGCTGTACGCGACAGGTATAGGCAAAATATTCCTCAGTGATCTGCCGAATGATCTGCTGGACAGATATTTTAAAGAGGTAGAGCTTAAGAAGCTCAGTCCTAAAACGATCATCAACAGGGAGCAGCTTTTGAAAAAGCTTGAGGAGATACGCCAAAACGGCTATGCTATGGACGACGAGGAACTGGTTTCCGGCATGAGATGCTTCGCGATGCCTATCAGGGACTACACGGGCAGGATCGTGTCGGCCGTCAGTGTCAGCGGACCGGTGGACCGTATCACTGACGACAGGATACATAATGTTATACACCCAAACCTGAAAGAGGCTTGTGAAAAAATATCCAGATTTATGGGATATTACGAATAAGACAAATACAGATAAGCCTTGCCGCGTAATGGTGGTGCCATAGAAAAACCTGAGAAGTGTTTCAACCGCGAGTATCCATTGCTTTTGGAACGGTTTCTATGACACGCCGGAGTTTGACTTTTTAAGCCAAACTCCTCAAGCGAACAGGAGCTTATTTTTTTGTATATATTTTAGTACATACATATTTTTACAGTTGGCACGGACAGGCAGTCTGCTTTGTATTTCTACATTTATATGGTCCAAATAAAAAAGGAAGAAAAATACAGAGCCGCTAAAATCGAGAAAAATATTAAATTTTGCAAGGTTTGTCAAAAGTCCATAAATAAATCTTATTTTTAACGAAGACTATTGACTTTTCTCTAAAGCGTCAATAAAATAGAACTAGAAATATGCAGAATGCCGTTCTGATATTCAGAATCATAATTTCAAAAAAGTTATTAATTTTTTAATTACAGGGAGGTCATTAAAATGGCAACAAACCAGTACATTGTAAATTACTCCGTAGGACCCGACGCTTATAACGAGGTTCCCAGAATATGCGGAGCTTACGGAAAAAAGGCGGTGATTATCGGAGGAAAGAGAGCTATGGAGGCAGGCGTGCCTGTTCTTAAAGAGGCTATCAAGGATTCCGATCTTACTATCACAGACTGTTTATGGTACGGCGGAGAGGCCGCTATAGAGTATTCTGAGGAGCTTGCGGCTACACAGGCGTACAAAGACGCTGATATGGTTTTCGCTTTCGGCGGCGGAAAAGCTATCGATACGGCTAAATACGCTTCAAGATTAGTTGATCATAAGCCGTTCTTCACATTCCCCACGATCGCGGCTACATGCGCTGCGGCTTCGGCTGAGGCTATTATGTACTACACAAACCATGAGGCAAGAGATACATATGCGGTTCACGAGACAGCTATTCATGTATTCATTAATACACAGATCATCGCTGACGCTCCCGACATTTATCTCTGGGCAGGTATCGGCGACACAATGGCTAAACACTTTGAGACATCTCTGGCTGTCAAAGACGGCCACAAGATCACAATGGGTCAGGCTCTTGGCGTACATCTTGGAGAAATGTGCTACAAACCCCTTGTTCAGTACGGAGCAAAGGCTATGGACGACTGCAAGAACAACATCGCTTCTGATGAGCTTGAAAGAATCGCTATCACAAATATCATCACAACAGGTATCGTATCCTGCCACGTTGGCGTAACTATCAACTCCAACGCCGCTCACGCTATCTGCTACGGCACAACTCTTCTTCCTCAGATCGAGGAGAGACACCTTCACGGTGAGGTAGTATCCTACTGCACACTCGTTCTCCTTTTCATGGACGGACAGTTAGACAAGGTAGAGGAGCTTTTCCCTCTTTACAAGGCTATCAAGCTTCCTACAAAGCTTGCTGACATTGAGATCAAAGAGGACGAACTCAAGCCCGTTATCGAGAAATCTCTCGACACAGCAGACATGGGATTTGTACCTTACAAGGTTACATATGACATGGTTTACAACGCTATAATGGAGCTTGAGAAATATAACGAGACTCATTAAGTAAGGAGCTTTTCGTCATGTGAAGTCGGGGTTTACATGACGTAATATCTAAAAGTTTATTTTTAATAAATCAAACTCATTAATAAGGAGGTTATCACATGAAGAACACATTAAGAAAGCTCACAGGGCTTGCGCTTGTTACTGCTATGGCCGTTTCAACCGCAGGCTGTGGAAACAGCTCGTCCTCATCAAGTGGGGGGGGTATCGGAGGCATCAGGTGATCATATAACCCTTATAGCCGCGCATACTCTTGACACAACGCACCCCGTACATCAGGGTTTCGTTAAGATGGACGAACTTTTACAGGAGTACAGCGGCGGTACGATGAGTATTGAGATTTATCCCTCATCTGCCCTTGGCGATGAGGAGCCGGTACTTGAAACACAAGCACTGGGCGGAGGAACTATTGACCTTTCGGCGCCTTCAGGCGCTGCGCTGCAGTCTTTCAGCAGTGAGTTCCTCACGGTTGACTTCCCTTTCGCATTTGAAAATTATGATGAAGTATGGAAATTCTATGACGGCGAGTTCGGAGATTATCTTTATGACTCACTTGAGGGAACAGGACTTGTCGGTCTCTCATGGTGGGATAACGGCTTCAGAAACCTTACTACAACAAGCAAGGAGGTCCATACGGCCTCTGACGTTAAGGGCCTGAAGATCAGAACAATGTCGGCCAGAGTACATATGGCGGCATGGAACGCAATGGGAGCGGCGGCTACGCCCATTCCTTTCGGCGAGCTTTACACGGCTCTCCAGCAGGGCGTTGTTGACGGTCAGGAAAATCCTGTTGCTAACATTTACGGAAACAAACTCTATGAGGAACAGCAGTACCTCATTTTCACAAGGCACGTACATGACCCTTCACCCCTTATTATAAGTGAGGATTCATGGAACAAGCTTACGGACGAACAAAAAGGCTGGGTTCAGCAGGCTGCTGACGAAGCCGCGATATATATGCGTGAACAGAGCATCGCTGAGGAGGATAGCAAGCTTCAGCTTATCAAGGATGCCGGTGTTACGGTTATTGAATTGACAGAAGAAGAGCGTCAGACATTTATTGACGCCACAAAGGATGTATACAAACAGTTTGAGAGCGAGATCTCGCCCGAGGGACTTGAGCTTTACTTCAAATGTCTTGATGAAGCTAAGGCTTGATGATATATCCACATAATACTTTCTTCTTATGAGGGCACAAGTCTCTTGTGCCCTTTTTAATAACCAACCAGCGGAAAAGGAGGCTGATTTTGTTGAGCGGTAAAAAGTCGGGCAATAGCCAAAATGCGTTCGTAAAAGCTTTGGATAATGTGGAGATAGGGATCTGCTTTGCCGGAATGTTCGCGATGACAGTCATAATTTTTGTCCACGTTATTTGCAGATATGTATTAAAAAGTCCTCTTACCTGGTCTGAGGAGGTCGCAAGAATGTGTCTTATATGGATCACCTTCGGCGGCTCGTCCTATGCCTTTAAAGAGGGCGCCCATGTAGGTGTTACCCTTTTAGTTGACAGACTTCCCAACGGCGCTAAAAAGATAGCCGAAATCATTATAAATATAATAATTATAGCGTTTTTCGCTATTCTGCTTTATTATGGAATGAAAATCGTAATCGGACAGATAGGCCGTTATTCGATAGCCGCCCATGTTCCCAACGTCATTCCTTATAGCGCCATACCCATAGGGGCGTTTTTGGTAATTTTGAGAATTTTGATCGATACCATCGGCAAAATTAAAAATTTCAAAAATAAGGAGGTCGTTGAATAATGCAGATAGCTTTAGTAGTATTCATTGTTCTCATTATACTGCTTGCCGCCGGTATTCCTATAGCGGTAGCAATCGGCGGAGCGGTCGTGGGCGGTTTCCTTTATACGGGGACTCCGTTTATCAATATCGTGCAGCGTATGTACGCCAGCGCCGACAGCTTCACGCTTATGGCGATCCCCTTCTTCATGTTTGCCGGAGCGCTTATGGAAACGGGCGGTATGTCAAAGAGACTTATCCGTTTTGCCAATTCACTTGTAGGCTTTATCCCGGGCGGACTGGCGCATGTACAGGTGCTTGCCAGCGCCTTCTTTGCCGCGCTTTCCGGCTCGGCCCCGGCCACAACGGCGGCCATCGGCGGCGCGATGATACCCGAAATGAAGGAGGAGGGCTATCCGCCGGAATTCTCGGCAGGCTTACAGGCCGTTGCCGGTACTATCGGAACGATCATACCGCCGTCCATACCTATGGTAGTATACGGAGTCGCTGCCAATGTATCGGTAGGAAAGCTTTTCGCCGCCGGCTTTATTCCCGGTTTTATATACGCTTTTTCCCTTATGGCGGTTGTATTTGTAATCGCCAAGAAAAGGGGTTATATAAGCAAAACCTATACGAGAATCTCAGGCAAAGAGGTGTGGGAATCCTTCAAGGACGCCATCTGGGCGCTTCTTGTGCCTGTAATTATCCTCGGCGGAATTTACTCCGGCATATTCACACCCACAGAGTCGGGAGCTGTTGCGGCGGCATACGGCCTGTTTGCCGGATTATTCATTTACAGAGAGCTTGATATTAAAGGCGCGATGATGATAATGGTAAAAGCCGCGGCGAATACCGCTATGGTATTGCTCATAATAGCGGCGGCAGGCGCGTTCACATGGCTCCTTTCCATTAAGGGAGTGGCAAACCTCATAGGAGCAGGCTTTGCATCAGTATCGTCAACGAAGGCAATCTTTATGGCGCTTACGATCATACTGCTTCTTTTCATGGGCTGCTTTATGGAGACGACAGCCAGCATACTTATGGTAACGCCTATTATGCTGCCTGTAGCCACATCTCTCGGAATAGACCCTATTTATTACGGAATAATCGTTACTATGACGCTTTCGCTCGGTATGGCTACTCCGCCCGTCGGCGAGGACCTTTACATAGCGGCAAGCATAGCCGGAATAAAGTTCGAAAAGCTGCTTTCCAACGCTTTGCCGTTTATAATCGCCGCGATAGTTGCAGTTATCATAGTTACGGCATTCCCCGGAATATCGCTGTTCCTTCCCGGATTAATGAAATAATACGTTGCTCACGGCCTGCAAAGCTTTGCTTGCAGGCTGTTTTGGAATAAACGGAGGGAAGATTATGAACGGTATTCCTAAATTTGTTGTCATAAGACAGAAAAATACTCCGCTTCCTCCGATCGGGGATATTTCAGCGGAGATAAAGAATAAACTGGAGTCCTTCGGATACAAGGACCTTGAGGGAATGACAGTCGGAATAACAGCCGGAAGCCGGGGAATAGACGGTATAGAGATAATACTGAGAGAAACGGCGGCGTATGTGAGATCGAGGGGCGGTAAACCGATAATTTTCGGCGCTATGGGTTCTCACGGCGGCGGGACCGCCGAGGGACAAAGAGAGGTGCTTACCTCACTTAATATTACCGAGGAGACGGTAGGGGCCGAAATAAGGACCTGTGCCGTAAGTAAGTATTTAGGCGAGACCGAAAGCGGCTTTCCGGTATACGGAAACTTGATCGCCGAGGAGTTTGACAAAATAATACTTGTCAACAGGATAAAGCCGCATACGGATTTTGACGCGGAGACCGAAAGCGGGCTGCTTAAGCTGATGGCCATAGGCATAGGCAATCCGACCGGCTGTAAAAACGTGCATACGCTGGCCTTTGTACACGGCTATGCTAAGGTGATTCAGGAGACAGGGCTGTTTATGATGAATAAGCTTAATATCGCCTTTGGAATAGCGCTGACGGAAAACTGGCAGCATAGGCTGAACAAAATAGAGCCGGTCATGCCTGAAAACATATTGGAGACGGAAAAGAGACTTCTTAAGGAAGTAAAAGAGAACGCTGTCAAGCTTCCGGCGAAAGAGGCCGACGCGCTTATAATACAGAACGTGGGCAAGGATATATCCGGCACCTGCATGGACACGAAGGTAATAGGCAGGATAGGGGTCCTGGGACAGGCTGAGCCTGAATATCCCAAAATAAAAAGAATCGCGATCATGCGGCTGACGGAAGGCTCACACGGAAACGCCATAGGCATAGGTCTGGCGGACGTGGCGCCTATGGAGCTGTTCAAAAGCGTGGATCTGCCGGCTACGGCTCTAAATTCCATATCGTCGATGTGCCCTGAGCAGGGCAGAATGCCCTGCATTGCCTCCGATGACCTGACGGCGATAACGGCCGCCATAGAGACAGTCGGTCTTGAAAACACTAAGAGCGCGAAGATTATGTATATTCAGGATACAAATTCCCTGGAATATATAGCGGTATCGGAGCCGTTATATGAACAGCTGAAGGACAACAAAAATATAGAAAGGATAAGCGAGCCATTTAAGCTTGCTTTTGACGAAAACAAAAGACTGGTAAACCAATGGATCGACCATAAACTTAAGATAGTGTAAAAAGCATATTAGTTATATTTACCTAGGCCCAAAATAATTTTTTGGGCTTTTTTATAAACAATAATGAAATTTTTTGACACATTTGCTTTAAAGTGATAAAATCTTTCTAAATACAGATTTAGAAAGGAAAACAGGCAAATGGAAAATATTAAGCTAAAGTACGGCAAAGAACAAATAAATATATCCATTGATGGGGCAAAAAGCGTAAAGACGCTTTTGGAAAATCCTATGAGAGAAATAGAGGATATAGAAAAAGAATTCAGGTATTGTGTGGAGGAAGGGGTAATAGGCTCAAAGCCGCTGAAGGAATTAATAGCTCCCGATGACCCCGTGACGATAGTCGTAAGCGATATGACACGCTTTTGGATGAGGCAGGACATAATATGTGAGCTGCTTGTGAAATATCTGCATGACGATATGTCTGTGCCCTATGAGAACATAGCTGTTGTCATAGCGATTGGCACACACAGGAAAAATTCCGCCGAGGAGAGAAAGACACTTGTAGGCGAGTTTGTATACGACCATGTTGAAAGGGTCGTTGACCATGATTGCGACGCGGAGGATCTTGTGTATGTAGGCACGACGCCGCTGGGCACAAGAGTATCGATAAATCCCCTTGCTGTCGGCAGAAAGCTTATAATCATAGCCGGAACAGTACATCACCTTATGGCCGGCTACGGCGGAGGAAGAAAGAGCATAGTACCCGGAATAGCCTCAAGAGAAACAATAAAAATGAATCACAGCAGGGCGCTGGATCCCAATGAGCCAAGGTCTGACAGCAGAGTTGGAAGCGGAAAATTCACGATGAATCCGATCAATATAGATATGATAGATGCCGGAAGGCTTGTAAAGCCGGTCTTTGGTATAAATATCTGCGTAAATTCGGCGTCAAAGCACAGCGGCCTGTTCTGCGGGGACTTCGAGCAGTCGTGGAAGGAAAGCTGTATGTATATCCAGAAATGCTACGGCCTGCCAATTGAAAAAGAGGCGGACGTTGTATTCGTAAGCTGCGGAGGATTCCCGAAGGATCTCAATTTTTATCAGTCCACCAAGAGCCTTTTCAACGGAGTAAGGGCGATGAAGGAGGGCGGAACGATAGTCCTTATGGCCCAGTGCAGCGAGGGCAGCGGCGCGAGGGACTTCTTCGACTGGATAGTACCGCTTAAAAACGGCTGTTTGGACGAAAGTCTGAGAAAGGATTTCACTATCGGCGGATATATTTTCTATGCCGCTTGCGAGGCCATAAGGAAGGGCAGGGTGCTGCTGCTGTCCGACCTTGACCCAAAGGAGGTCAGCGACATGGGCGTAGAGTCCTTCAGCAGTATGGACGAGCTTATGAAGAATGTAGATGTTAAGGATAAGGACGTTTATGTTATCCCCTATGGCGGAAGCGTTTTGCCGCAGCTTGAGGAAACCTATGCGGCTTTTGTAGAGGATTTAAAATAGGGGGAGACAAAAATGAACATACCACTGATAATAGTAATTTTATATGTTGTTCTTCTGTTCGGGATCAGCTTCCATGTTTCGCATAAGCAGAAAAAGGACGATGACTCATTCCTGCTGTATAAGGGCAAAAACGGTATCTTTGTCGTGGCGTCAAGCATAGCCGGACTTGCCATTGGCGGCGCTTCCACAATAGGCATCGCGGAGAACGCGTTTACAGTCGGACTTTCGGCAGGCTGGTATGATACGGCGTGGGCGATCGGAGCGGTAATAACTGCCTTTCTGGCGGTAAATTATTTGAGAAAAAGCGGCTACAGCACCATAAGCGCCCTCGTGAACGAGCTTTACGGAAGAAGGACAAGCTTTATAATGGTCATCTCCATGTGCATTATCCAGTCGGGTATCATTGCCCTTCAGTATAAGGCCGGAGGCTCCATACTCGCCGCTCTGCTCCCCGAGATCTTTACAACAAAGAGCGGAACATTTTTCTCGTTCATCATATTCATGCTTGTAGCTATGATAGGCGGAATGGGAAGTGTATCTCTGACAAATGTACTCAACCTTATACTTATATATGTCGGCGTTATCGTAGCCACAATAATCGTCCTCAGCGGACACGGCGGCTGGGACGCTATACAGACATTGGTTGCCGCTGAGCCGGACGTTCCTTATCTGAGCCTTACAGCCGGTATGGGTTGGATAGGAATAATAAGCTGGGTAATAGTTATGATAGGTAATACGAATTCGGTCCAGGGCGTTGTCCAGATAGGACTTACCGGTAAGGACGACAGGTCGGCCAAGCTCGGATACATTATCGGCGCGATCCTCATGGTACCTGTAGGATTTATATGCGCTCTCCTTGGCGTAGCCAGCAGGGCTCTCATGCCTGACGCTGTTGCCGCTGAGGCCCTTCCCCAAATACTGATGAGCATTCCTCCCGTACTTGGCGGCATTACGCTTTCAGGCCTTTGGGCGGCGGACATGGGCACAGGCTGCTCTATGATAGTCGGACTATCGACAACGGTCAGCTCAGATATAGTTTACCGTGTGTCGTCCGGCGAGAAAATGGTCCGGAATAAAGCGGTCATAAATAAGGTGATCGTTGTTCTGGCGAGTATCGTTACATACCTTATCGCAACGCAGATGGGAGCTATACTCAGCGCTATGCAGCAGGCACTTTCATTGGCTATAGGAACCTCGTTCATAGTTATCGGTGCTTTGCTCGCTCCTAAATTCACGGGTAAGAAAGCGGGATTCCTCACAATACTCGCTTCTATCATAGCCATAATACTCTGGAACACTGTGCCGTCTCTTGGCGGAATATTCAAGAGCGTAGGCATATTCATGGTCATTGTCTGCGGAGTAGTATTTATCGCGGTAAGCATATTCGATAAGGAAAAAGTAAAGGCATAAGCGCCTTCGTCAAGATCAGGATCTTGACAAGTATAAACAGAGGTGTTAACAAAGGGTCCCCATGATATTTCATGAAGACCCTTTGCTTTTCTCCTCGGCCGTGCGGATTTCGAATTTATAAAAAGCAACGAATGCCCGCGATCTAAACGCTTTCTATGTTTTCTTATGATGCCGGCCATTACCCGAGACAGGCTTTGTCTATGGTCTGAAACGCCGTACATTCAGGCGGCGTTTAAATATAATTTTACGCTATTTTCAAGATGGAATGATGACCTCGTCGGCTAAACGCTTTATTTCCTCCCAGTCGTTTCTGTTCATGTTGTCATAGACGGCGATCAAATAACAGCCTGCGCCCTTGACGCTTTTTGCGGCGTAAAGGGCGTCCTCATATACGATGGCGTCCTTAGGCTCACAACCCATAAGCTCACAGGTCTTAAGAAAAATATCGGGTTTCCTTTTAGACATACCGAGAGTTTCAGCTGTATAGAATTCCTTAAAGCAGTGATCTATACCGTGCCTTTTCATGGCGGCAATGGCAAGCTCCCTGTCAGAGGTCGTCAAAATACACATATTTGAGCCGTTTTCATATTCCGACAAAACCAATTCTTTCATATTCGGCTTCATTTCAAGCTTATTGTAATACTGATAGCTTATGAGCGAAAGTATTTCCCTCACTATTTCGCTTACAGTCCCCTCAAGGCCAAGATCCTTTATAAAATATTCCGCAGCCTCCTCGAGGGTTTTGTTTTCTATGACTTCTTTAAGCTCAGACGGTATGGGTATGCCCTTTTTGGTAAGGTATATGCTGCCCAGGTTTTCCCACATACCCATTGAATCAAGAAGTGTGCCGTCCATATCAAAGATAATGTTTTTCATGGCTTATTCCCACGCTTTTTCATTGTTTCCGGCAAGGTATTTGTCGGTTTTCTGGCTTATAGTAAGAATATCGTCGTTGGGACTGTAATCTATTTTTATATAGCTCATTACGCTGGGAGCGCCAGCCTCCACGGCGATATACTGGCACTGCTTAACTATGTCCATAAGCTGGTCAAGCTCGCCCTCTATAGTCGTCTCAAAGGGAGCCACGAAGGTCTTAAGGCCCTGTGCCTTTATATAAGCTATACATTCGTCAACTATGCGGCATATTTCGCTGTTATCGGTAACTCCGGGCAAAACCTGTATCGCTACACTTGCTTTCATACTAAAAACCTCCTGTAATGTCAAAGTAACATATTAACTTATTATAGAATATCACAATGAAGACCCATATTCAATAAAAAAAGGCGCAAACCGTGCTTTCCGTCAGGTAAAAACAAAGGTTTCATAGCATAAATACCATGAAACCCGCTGCCTTTGTTTATTACTCGTCATACTGCCTTTGATGAAGAATGTCAAACACATTCATGAGGCGGAACCCAAAGGATCTCCGCCCGGAATATTACGCTTTGCCCAAATACAGCTCCTTGACCTTCTCATTGGCCATAAGCTCTTTGCCGGTGCCGCTGAGGGCGATCTGTCCGGTCTCAAGGACGTAGGCAAGGTCAGCCGTATGGAGGGCCATATTGGCGTTCTGCTCGATAAGGAGTATAGTAACGCCTTTGTTGTTTATTTCCTTGATAATATTGAATATCTCTTTTACTATGATGGGCGCAAGACCAAGTGAAGGCTCGTCCATCATTATGAGCTTCGGGCGGCTCATAAGCGCGCGTCCTACGGAAAGCATCTGCTGTTCACCGCCGGATAGGGTTCCGGCCTGCTGCCAGTTCCTTTCCTTAAGGCGTGGGAACAGGGAATATACCCACTCAATGTCGTCATTGAGGTTATCCTTACGGAGATACGCGCCGATCTTGAGATTCTCCAATACAGTCATATCGGGAAAGACATGACGTCCCTCGGGGACCATAGTTATTCCTCTTTTTACTATCTCGTATGAGGGGAGCTTTGTTATCTCCTCACCGTTATAGATGATCGAGCCGGAGGCAGAGCGCACAATACCGGAAACAGTACGGAGTATCGTAGATTTGCCGGCTCCGTTGGCGCCTATAAGGGTAACTATTTTGCCCTCGGGAACCTCGAAGGATACATTGCGGACGGCCTTGATACCGCCGTAATTAACAGAAAGATTATCAATTTTCAGCATCGTCAGCCACCCCCAGATATGCTTCTATTACACGTGGATCATTCTGAACCTCCTCGGGTGTTCCCTTGGCTATCGTCTTGCCGAAGTCAAGCACGTAAATACGGTCCGAGATCTGCATTACAAGATCCATATGATGTTCTATCATAAATACGGAAAGATCAAACTTATCCTTTATTTCCTTTATAAACTCAGTCAGCTCAAGAGTCTCCTGCGGGTTCATGCCGGCAGCCGGCTCGTCAAGAAGCAAGAGCTGAGGCTCTGTAGCCAGGGCACGGGCGATCTCAACACGCCTTTGCAGGCCGTAGGGCAGAGATGAGGCTATCTCGTCCTTAAGATGGAGCATATTCTGCATATCGAGAAGCTCCATAGCCTCCTTGCGCATTCTGCGCTCCTCCTTCATATTGAGACGGAAGGTGGCGGATAATACGTTCTGCTTTGCCCTCATATGCTTGGCGATAAGCACGTTATCAAATACGCTCAGGCTGGCGAAAAGCCTTATATTCTGGAAAGTACGGGCGACGCCGAGCTTTGTTATCTGGTCAGGGGTCTTCTTTATGACCTGAGTGAATTTATCGGCGTTTTCGCCTTTATATTCGGTTTTCATCTTGCCCTGAGGGTGATTTTCGATTATTGTCTCGCCGTTTAAGGCAACAAGACCGTTTGTAGGCTCATAAACGCCTGTTATACAGTTGAAGGCGGTAGTCTTTCCGGCGCCGTTGGGGCCGATAAGGGCGACTATCTCATTTTTGTTTACGTCTATGGAGAGATCGTTGACAGCAACTACGCCGCCGAACTGCATCGTTACGTTTTCAACATGGAGTACGTTTTCTGACATTAGTTTTCGCCTCCTGTCTTTTCGGTTGGCTTTTTCCTTGAAAAGCGGTTTGGTATGCCCTTTATGAGCCGCCCCAGACCGTCCCATGTAAATTCATTGTTGCCCATGATACCTTTGCGGTAGAAAAGCACTACTACCATGAGGAGTATCGAGAATATTACCATACGGAAGCCGGTACGGAAAAGAGGGATCTGTACGCCGGCGATAACAAGGGGCTCGTCAAAGAAACGGAGCCATTCCTGACCGCAGTTGACCAAGAACGCGCCGATGACACTGCCTGTGACCGAACCGATACCGCCTATAACTACCATAAGCAGTATGTTGTATGTAAGAGTTACCTGGAAGGTCTTAGCGTCGATAGAGCGCATATAAACAGCAAGAAGTCCACCGGCAATGCCTGTGAAGAACGAGCTGATTACAAACGCAAGCTCCTTATGCTTGAAAAGATTGATACCCATAGCCTCGGCCGCGATATCGTTTTCCCTGATGGCCTTGAACGCTCTTCCGTAGGAGGAGTTGATAAGCATGACCATTATTCCTATACATACGGCGGCGATTATTGCCGGAGTAAATATGGAGGAAAAACCGGGGATATTTTTAAGTCCATAGGAGCCGTTTGTTATCCTGTCCATCTGGGGCGCCGAAATAAGCGCTCTTATGATCTCAGAAACGCCGAGAGTGGCGATCGCGAGGTAGTCGCTTTTGAGCCTGAGAACGGGAATACCTATAAGCGCCGCAAGCAGTGCCGCAAAAGCTCCGCCGAGTATAAGAGCGACCGGAAATGGAAGCTGTATATTGGCTATGGCGTCGCTTATGCCGTTTATGTAGTATACGTTGGGTCTGACCTCTACGGGAATAGTGAAAATGGCTACCGTATAGGCGCCTATTGCCATGAAGCCGGCCTGACCGAGGGAGAAAAGTCCCGTAAAGCCTGTGAGCAAGTTCATGGCTACCGCTACTACCGCGTAAATAAGGCTTCTCTCGATGATCGAGATAGCGTAGTTATGCTGGGCCTTGTTGGCGTTGAGGACAAAAAGCGCGGCAGCGATTATTACCAATAGTATTAATGAAAGCACCATGTTTCTTTTTTTGTTTGGCGCAACTGTCTGTATATTTTTCATAGCTGTCACCTCACACTTTGTCCGTTGCTTTCTCGCCGAAGATACCTGTCGGCCTGAAAAGCAGCATTATAATAAGAACAAGGAACGTAAAAGCGTCGCTGAAGGTGGAATATCCTGCGGCGGTAAGAACGGTCTCACCTATGCCGAGTATGAATCCGCCTACGACAGCGCCCGGGATAGAGCCGATACCGCCAAGGACCGCGGCAACGAAGCACTTAAGCCCGGGGAGAGAGCCACTGTAGGGATAGACCGTCATACGGTCCGTAAAGTACAGTATTGAACCGATACCGGCGAGCAGAGAGCCGATAACGAAGGTGTAGCTGATGATGTTATTGATCTTTATACCCATGAGCTGGGCTGTGTCATAGTCCTTGGAGACCGCCCTCATGGCCATACCCATTTTTGTATGGTTGATAAGCTGCATAAGTATGATAACAAGTACGATCGTAACGACCGGAGTGATAAATGTTACAAGCGAGGCCGAAACGTCGCCGAACTGGTAGATCTTCTTAAGGATCGGAATTTCCGGATAACCCTTTGGAAGCGCCGTGAAAAGATATGTAGCAAGGTTCTGAAGCAGATAAGAAACGCCGATCGCCGAGATCATGATCGACATTCTGGGTGCGGAACGCAGAGGCTTATACGCGACCTTCTCTATAACCACGCCGAGGATAACAGTTCCCAAAAGAGTTATCGGAATAGCTATATACCAAGGGAAGCTGGCCATCGCGAAGATCATAAAATATCCGGCCATCATAAAAATATCGCCGTGAGCGAAGTTGATAAGACGGAGGATACCGTATACCATTGTATAGCCTATGGCGATAAGAGCATAGGCTCCGCCCAGAGAAATGCCTGTCAGACAATGCTGTATCAGTATTGATAAACTCATAAAGAATGCCCCCTGTTCAATGGTCAGTATTTTAGTAAAACCTGTAGGCTTTACTAAAATACCGACTCAATTTTCTCTGCGGAATAATCTAAAAATGAGTGGGGAGGAAAGCCTTCCCCACTCATTGAAATCATCTGATGTTTTAATCAGCAATGAATATCTATCAGCTGAGTGATGTTGTTGTTAAGAACTTGAACTGACCGTCCTCAATAGTCTTGATGAACGCAAGGCTCTTATCAGCATCGCCGACCTCGTTGAATTTGATGTCACCTGTAACGCCTGTAACCTCTACATTAACGAGAGCGTCACGGATAGCGGCGGGATCAACTGAGTCCGCATCTTTGATAGCCTGGATAAGCGTAAGGTAAGCGTCATATCCGAGAGCTGAAACAGCGGGGATAATGTCAGGCTCGCCAATGCTTACAAGATATTCTTTGAAGCCTGTGATGAATGAAGCCGCCTCATCGTTAGCGGGAGCGTCCTCGTCGAAGAAGGTCGAAAGAACAACACCCTCCGCGTCAGCGCCGGCGTTCTCAATGATAGTAGCGTTTTCCCATGTGTCGCCTGCGGCGATAACCGCTGTGATACCCATCTCACGAGCCTGCTTGATGATAAGCGGAGCCGTTGTGATAGATGAGGGAGCGAAGATGATGTCAGGGTTAGCCGACTTTATATTTG
>CAZBNY010000002.1:0-31069 GCA_964493235.1 uncultured Lachnospiraceae bacterium | reverse complement strand
AACGTCCTGAGGTAACGGTCTGCTCAATGTCCCCTGTTACCGCCGCCGCTATTATTGCCAAAACCTCCGAGATCGGGTATTTTCCCAAAACATTGACGGCAAACTCCTGCGGCTCTATTTTTCTGCCCGATACCGTTTTGATATATTTCTGTATACAGCACTGTATAGTCTCACATCCGGTCCTGCCCTCGGCTATGCCGGAAAAAGTCACCGCCGAGCGGCTGCTGACACCGCAGGTGACGATATTTACCCCCTGAGGAACTATGCACGGCAGCACAGAACAGTCGTCGGCGTTTACTATCACATATCCGCCCCGTCTGACGTTTGTCATATACGAAATTTTTTCAAAATCCGTCCCGAATACAAATATAAGTATATCATATTTAATTGTTCCTGACATGACTGCCGGCATAATAAACACCTCACAGCCGCGTTTTTTGGCCTCATTTATCTTTTCAGCCGCCCACGGCCCTATATCAAAACATATTTCCGTCACAAATCCGGCGTCAGAATATTTCTCCGACAGCTTGCGTATAAATCTGTCTGTTCCCTCAGCGCCTATGCAAATCATAATGTACCTCCGAAAATCACTTACAGCGGATTATGTAGGAAGGCCGCTTGGGCCTCCTTTTATTTGAACGCCGGTGCTTTGACCTTTATTTCTTCAGGATCCTTGACCGTATCGGCCGATGTCATGTCAAAATACATTCTGGCGGCCTTTGTCGTGCCGAAGTCCTTGTTTGAGCCTGAATCCACCACCTGATCAAAAACGTCCCTGAACATCTGGTTATGCGCTTCCTCGCGGTTGAGCAGGAAGTCTATTGTCTCTCTTACCTTTTTATCCTCTATCTGGCGGTATAAATACTCATATACTACCTTCGCCCTCTGCTCCGACGCGATATTTGAGAGCAGGTCGGCACAGAGATCGCCTGTGACAGTTACATAGTCGGCAGTCCATGAATAGCCTGATGAATTCATAAGTCCCGGACTTAGGCCAAGTATCGTATGAGTCTGGATCTCTCCGGCGCCCACGCATTCACAGTCCACCTCGTGTCCGTTAAGCAGACTTATAGTCTCGGCAACCATTTCCATATGGCCAAGCTCCTCGGCGGCTATATCAAGAAAAAGCTTCTTGATATCCTTGTCCTTTATCCTGAAACTCTGCGACATATACTGCATGGCCGCCTTAAGCTCTCCGTTGCCTCCGCCAAGCTGCTCCTGCATAAGCACAGCGTACTGCGGATTCGGCCTTTCTACCGCTACCTCGTGAAAAAGCTTATTTTCGTGCAAAAACATCATTACCACCCTTTCCGCATTTTATAAACAATGCGGGATTAGTATGTGTTTTCGAGGATAAATTCATGCCGAAACTTAAAAAATTAATAAAAAGACAAGGCTTATCCATATAAAAACAGATAAGCCTTGGTCAACATCAATATTTTATTCAGTCAGACTGTGCTTTTTCAAAAATTCCTCAAGCTCGGACATATATTTTTCTTCATCATAAATGAAGCTTTTGCCATGTCCGGCCCCTTGAATTATGACAAGCTGTTTTTCACTCTGACACGCATCGAAGTTTCTCTCTGAGCATATTACCGGTACAAAATCGTCGCTGTCTCCGTGGATAAACAGATACGGGACTGACGCTCCCGATGAAAGCACGGCGGTCGTATCAAATTCCTTGATCTTGAAGCCGCCTCTCTTTTTGCAAAGAGAATTCAGAATCGGCATGAGCAGGAACTTAGGCACCGGAAGCTTGCTGAAAACATTTCTGAAAAGGAGCGTCAGGTCGGTATAGCCGCAGTCAGCGACAACACATTCCAGATTTTCCGGCATATCCTTCATACAGGAGGCCAGAACAGCCGATGTAGCTCCCTCAGATATGCCAAAAAGCACAAATTTCGCGCCAAATCTTTCATCGACCCATCTGCACCAGCCTAACAGGTCCCGGCCTTCCTTTGCTCCAAAGGTTATGTACTGACCTTCGCTTTCACCGTGAGCTCTTTCATCAATGAGCAGCAAATTGTAACCCAATTCATAAAGCGCCTTGCCGCTAATGCTGAAATCCAGCTCCGGCAGGCCCTTATATCCGTGCGCCAACACCACCGTTTTGCCTATGCCATCATTATTGACATAAAGCTTCGCGTGGAGCTTCACGCCGTCCTCAGCCGTAATGCTTACGTCCTCATGCTCGGTTTCCTTAAACCAGTCGATACATTTGGAAATTTTAGTTACCTTTGATCTTTGTCCGTTTTTATTAAGGGTATAATATATTTTCTTTAAGTCAACAGGATCGAAATCCGAACGCTTGGTGAAGCTTTCAAACACTCGTCCGGAAAGATAAAAGACGCTCACCAAATACACCACTATAAGTATGACAGCGCCAATTAAAAAAAAGTTCATTAAATCACCATCCATCGATATATATTATTAATTATAACATACAAAAAATAATTTACAATAGGTCATTTTCCTTTAATAACCCACAAAAAATCACTGTTATTTATTACAATAATTTACAGTAAAACATTGTAAAGTGTTGTAATTCCGACATTTTTCGAGCGTTTCATCATTTTATGTCGATATATTTAACAAACAAATTTTCATAAATCTATGGAATCTGATAAATTTTGTATTACAATAGGAATATACAAAAACGGAGGTATAATATGGCAAACAAAATACATAATCTTGTAATAACAGTTGACGGCAATCAGGAAACAGCCAGAATAATCGGAAGCCTTATAAAAAACGAGAAGGTTCTGGAAATAGTAAATGAGGACAACGGGATCATCAAAAGCTCGTCCTCACCGTCAGTTAAAATATATATTGAGCATATCGGTCTTCAGCCGGAGAAAATATCCAGACTGCTCATCAAGCTTGGACTTATTCCAAATCACAGCGGATTTCACTATGTTCAGGCGGCAATCGAATACAACCTATCGCTTGGCAGTCCTCAATTCTGTATTACAAAGGATATATATCCTCATATAGCCAAACGGTTCAGCTCCACCATAGAAAGGGTCGAGCGGTGTATAAGAAAAAGCGTGGATTACGCATGGGCCAATGGAGGAAAGCAGTCCTTTGAGGAAATGGCCGGCTGCCCCATTTACAAAAAGCCGACCAACGCTCAGTTTATATCTTTTGTGTCTGAATACATAAAAGCCAACAGAGAAAGATTTTATAAATATTAAGTTAAGCTGAAAACAGGCTTTTGGCTTGATTGTCGGGGAGGAGCGCACCGCGAAGAAAGTGCGGCTTTGCGCAGCAAAGTGCTGAACATTACGAAAAAGTTCCTGTAGGAACTTTTTTGTTCAGGCTGTGGCTAATATTAGGCACAGCTCAGGCGAGGAAGTGAATTCCTCGCCTGGTCACATTGACTTTAATTCCATAATTAATATTTTGCGGCTTTTTATAGACATAAAAACACGCATGGAATTCATTCCCATGCGTGAACAATACCTGATATTTTCACCTTAACTTCACCTATTCTCCGAATACCTGCTCCTTAAGCTTTCGGCCCGTCGGTGTGGCCGCCAGCCCTCCGTCTCCCGTTTCCCTGAGAGTCGCCGGCAGGCTGTCCCCTACCTTCTTCATGGCCCAAATCACCTCGTCGGCGGGTATGGTGCTGCCTATTCCCGCAAGGGCAAGCTCCGCCGCCGTGAAGGCGTTAGCCGTACCCATAGCGTTCCTCTTTATACATGGTATCTCTACCAGTCCGGCCACAGGGTCGCATACCAGTCCGAGAACATTTTTGATTGCAATGGCACAGGCGTCCGCCGCCATCTGCGGCGTTCCTCCGCACATTTCCGTAAGAGCCGCCGCCGCCATAGCGCTTGCCGATCCGCACTCGGCCTGACAGCCTCCCTCCGCTCCGGCGATGCTGGCCTTGTTGGCTATCACAAGACCAAAGGCCGACGCCGTAAACAGGCTCATTACTACCTTTTCCAGCGGTATCTTTTTCTCGTTCATCACGCTCACCGTCACAGCCGGAAGTATTCCGCAGGAGCCTGCCGTCGGCGCCGCCACAATTTTGCCCATACAGGCATTTGTTTCCGACACGGCAAGGGCCATTGCCATCGCCTCGCCAAATAAATGTCCGCATATGTTCTTGCCGGCTTCCGTCTGCTGTTTCATTTTCCAGGCGCTTCCGCCGGTAAGTCCGCTGACCGATCGGGAATCCTTCTCCATTCCGTCCTCTATCGATGTCTGCATTATCCTGAAGGATCTCAGCATTTTTTTATAAAGGACGTCCCTTGTGGTCTCACATGACTCGGCCTGCTCCTCCAGCACTATGTCGGAGATCCTGAGTCCTCTTTTTTCCGCCGAAGATACAAGCTCGCTTATAGAATCGTATTTAAACATAGCCGCCCTCCTTATATCGCCTTGAGCAAGGTCGAGTCAATGACATTTTCCATTGCCTTTATCTCGTCATTCACACGTTCCGGAATGTCCGAGTCCAGTTCTATTATCATTACGCCCTTGCCACCCTTGGGACTTCTTTTCAGGTCAAATCTGCCGATGTTCACCCCATGCCTTGCCAGCACAGTCGTAACGTCGGAGATCATTCCGGGAATATTTCTGTGCAGAACGATCATTGTTGTGAATTTTCCCGTTATTTCGACATTCGTTCCGTTTATCTGTGTTATCACGATATTGCCTCCGCCGACCGAGGCTCCCTGTACCTCCACGGTCTTTCCGCCTTCGCTCTTAAGTACTATGAAAGCCGTATTCGGGTGGGAATTCTCAATTTCGCAGGTATGGAAGGCGAATTCCAGTCCCCGATGCCCGGCTGTGTCAAAGCTGTACTTTATGCCCGGGTCATCGGTGTCCATTCCCAGTATTCCGCCCACAATGGCCTTATCCGTACCATGTCCCTTATAGGTCTTGGCGAATGAGCCGCTGAAATAGATATCCGCCCTTACCGGCCTTGCCCCAAGGATATTCAGAGCGTATCTGCCTATCCTCACGGCTCCGGCCGTATGTGAGCTGGACGGTCCGATCATTATCGGCCCAATTATATCAAAAACGTCCATATCGTTCCCCCCTGCTTATTTTTATATTTCTATGATAATATTTTAACTCAAATCGTGCAATATTGTATAGATAAAAACTCAGTATAGTGATATAATCATTAATTATTATAATTGGATTATTATACGATTAAGGAGGAATTGCTTTGATAGCGCCTGAAATAGAAAAAAAACTCAGCGATTTATCCGCTGAATACATCTACAACGAAGGCACGGGAAATATACTTCTGCTCGCCATTTCCGCCGCCGAGAAAATAGAGGGCAAGGAAACCAGTATCGCCTTCGACGTTCCCGACGAGCTTAAAAGCATAAGAGAAAAGATCGACGACTATAAAATAAGGCTTGAGGACATATTAAACGGCGGTGAGGATCGTTTCGCCGCGCTTGACGAGGTTGCCGGGATAAGGAGCCGACTTTTGGAACTTTATAAGTGCATCTACGACTATTATTCCGAGTGGAACACCCTTTCACTGCCCATTAGTGACGAGACGGCCATAAGAAAATACAAGGAGCAGCATCTCGCCTACAAAAAGGTGGAATACGATATGTTTTATACCGACTGCATCAACTTCCTTACGGCGTCGGAAAATATAACCCAGCTCAGGAACTATACCGCCCAGCTGCTTAAATGTATGCCTATGCGAATGGCAAGGTCAAGGTTTTT
This sequence comes from uncultured Lachnospiraceae bacterium, assembly GCA_964493235.1. Classification (GTDB taxonomy): domain Bacteria; phylum Bacillota; class Clostridia; order Lachnospirales; family Anaerotignaceae; genus Metalachnospira. The sequence continues at coordinate 25,372 of CAZBNY010000002.1, read as the reverse complement.
TGACATTGTTCTCCGTTCTCTCAGGGCGGCCTTCGACGGTGAAAGCGAGGACTGCATAAGAAAATCCCTCGACACATTTAAGCGTGGCTGTGCCCCGACACTGAATGAGAATTACGGAAAAATATTCCCCGATATCGCCAAATGGTTTGCCGACAAAAGAGACATTGTCCCCTCGCGTCTTGATGACGAAGCTCTTGCCGAGGAATATGAGGATTTCAACCTCATGCTGGATTCAATTCTCGATGTAGAGAATTTTATCAAGGAAATATACGACGATCTCAACTCGCTTATAATCCTGCTTTATCTCAATTTCACCTTTGACGAGCTTACGGAGAAGTCCCCTGTTTATGCCGACCTGTATCACACTGTAATCGACATGATGACAGGAGAAACATCCAAGGACGAGACCGAGGCCATGCTTGAGACGGTACAGGAACAGCTTGATGAAGCCTTTGAGCCTATAATCGACAGGATAAACGAGATAAACGGCGAGGAGCTCAAGCTTATGGACAAGATAGGCCATATGTCTCTTCTCAGCGAGGAAACGCAAAAGAGCATTTCCGCCGAGGGCTTTATCCGCGGGTTATATTACAGCGATATAAACGAGGAGATATTTAATTTTGACATAGACGAGAACTCGCCCAAGGCGTCAAAGGAGTTCGCGGAAAAAGCTTTCGCGGATTTCATAGATTTTATGCAGGAATACTATAAGGAGCTTCCCATGCACGTCCGCAAGTCCAATATGCTTATGCTTCTCGGCTCAATACCGGTTTCTATGGACATACCCGACACAATGGACTATGTGAGGTCGTCCATCGAAAACAGCATCGACATCGAGCAGAAGCTGCTCATTATAGACAAGTCCGGCATGGTATTCACCTCCAACGGCTTTGACTTCGCCAATGAGGACGACGAGTGCGACTGCCATGACCACGATCATCACCACGACCACGACTGCGGCTGCCACGACCATCATCACGACCATGACTGCCATGACCATCATCATGACCACGACTGTGGTTGTCACGGCCACTGATGTACAGAAAGGAAATAAACTGAGCTAAAATGACACACCTTATAATCGCGATAGTGATACTTATACTGTTCTCGGGCTACTTCTCAGCTACGGAAACGGCTTTTAACACCTATAATAAGATCAAGATGAAAAACGAGGCCGCCGCCGGCAACAAAAGGGCCGAAACAGTGTTGGCTCTTTCCGAGGATTACGACAGGCTTCTCTCGACTATTCTTATCGGGAACAATATAGTAAACATCGCTTCAACAACTTTGGCGGCAATATTTTTCACAAATATTTTCGGCGGAGCCAAGGGCCCTACGATTTCCACGATAGTTATGACGATAATCGTCCTTGTGTTCGGAGAGGTCTCTCCCAAGAGCATAGCTAAGGATATGCCGGAGAGCTTCGCGATGTTTTCCGCTCCGTTTTTGAAAATGATATTTATTGTTCTTAAGCCGCTGAACTATATGTTCACGCTCTGGAAAAAGCTTCTCGGCAAGATCATCAAGATCAAAAATCCCGATATAATCACCGAGGAGGAAATACTTACGATCGTCGAGGAGGCGACCCATGACGGCACTCTCAACGAGCATGAAAGCGACCTTATCAAAAACGCCATTGAGTTTGACGATCTTGATGCCAGCGAGATATGCACGCCAAGGACCCGCATCATAGCCGTCAAGGATACGGCTTCTGTAGACGAGGTAACGGAAATTTTCAATGAATATGGCTACACAAGGCTTCCCGTATACAAAAAAAGCATAGACAACATTCTCGGCTTCATAAACCAGAAGGACTATTACCGCTATGTTGTCGAGGGCAAAAAGAAAATGGAGGACATAATAAGTCCTATACCCCTTGTGCCCCCTACGACCAATATATCCAAGCTCATGCGGAGTATGCAGCAGAAGCACTCCCAGATAGCTCTTGTTGTGGACGAATACGGCGGGACCTTTGGTATAATTACTTTGGAGGATATTCTTGAGGAGCTTGTAGGCGAGATATGGGACGAGCATGACAACGAGATACCCGAGATAGTCAAGGCCGGAGAAAACGAGTTCACTGTTCTTGGAACGTCAAACCTGACTGATATATTCGAGTTTTTCCACAAGGAATGCGACTCCGATTTCGTCTCAATAAACGGCTGGCTTTCGGAGCGGCTGGAACGCATTCCCTGCGCCGGTGATACGGTAGAATATGAGAATCTTAAATTCACGGTAACAAAGGCTAACGCTCGCCGCGCTTTAGAGGTGCGTATTGAGAGAGCGCCTGTAGAAAACGGCTCAAGCGACTAACTATGAGCAAAAAACAAAGGAGAATTATTATGAAGAAGAAACTTATGGTAATTGCCGTCGCGGCTGTTCTGGCACTTAGCGGCTGCTTGGGCGAAAGCTCCGCGTCCGAACAGACTTCGGACACAGACGAGGCATCGGCAGTTGACGAAACGGAGCGCTATAACGCCTACATAGACATGAACAACATTATCCTGGACGATATCGATTATGTAGTATATTCCTATTTTTACTCGGCGATGTATCAGCAGGATTTCGCGCTTTATGATGAGGATAATTACTGGTGTACATATCTGCCCGAGGATTACTTTGACTTCATGGATTATGTATACGGAATTGCGGAAGCCGCCGAACCGGGTGACGATATAGACAACGCGTATATAGAGCTTTATCCCGTAATGAAGGAGCTTTGCGAAAAAGTAAATGAGGTCTTTGATTATATTGACGCCGAAGGCTATCTTGAGGACGACTATGCTAAGGCAAAGGAGCTTCATACAGTCATTTACAGCGACTTCAACAGCTATATTGAGCTTTCCGGAGCATTTATAGACTCCGTATCTGAAATGGCTGAGGCGCAGATTGCCGAGGATATGGACTATTTCCAGAGCGAGGGATTTGAGGTGCTTTACTCGATGAACTCCCTTCTTCTTACGGCTAAGGAAATACAGTCCGCCATATATGATCAGGAGATCTATGACGAGAATATAATCGACCTTGACCTGTCAGCTATACAGCCTCTCTATGACGAGTATGTTGCCGAGATAGACACCTGTATGGGCGTTCTTGCCAGCGAGGACAAGCTTGCCAACGACGGTTTCTCTGCCGACAACCCTTATCTGGAAAGCTTCAAGACCGCCGTATCCAGCAGTGAGGAAGCGCTGGACGGAATCTTTGAGCGTGTTCAGGCTCAGGAGCCTATTGAGGATTATTATACCGCCGAGGGTACTGTTTCACAGTTTGATTCGGCCGTCAGTTACATGATAGACTACTATAACGCAGCTATAGACTACTAAAATCAAAAATGCGAGACCGTTGTGATCTCGCATGATGGTGCCGACTTTGTCGATACCCTTCGTCAAAATCAGGATTTTGACGAGTATAGACAGAGGTGTGAACAGCGGGTCCTCATGGCATATGCCATGAGGACCCATTGTTTTTTCCTTGGCCGCGCGGATTTCGGAAAACTGTTTGTTTTCCAAACCTCCGCTAAGGCATTTGTCTTAATAAACGCCGACCATTACCTACATCGGTTTTGTCCACGGTCAATCTCGCGTTTTTTATAAGTATCTGTCAAAATAATTCCATATATGTTCTTTAAATTCGCTCTGCTTTTCCATCATTTCTTCCTTTCTCTCTTTAAGCTCATTTTTGATCTCGCTTGTCTTTTCGGCTATTCCGTTCTTGATCTCGGCAATCGGGCCTTCAGATGCTATCAGCTCGTGTCCCTTTTCCATTATTTCACGGGGTTTCGCAAGACCCATTTCCATAAAGCCTGATGTTACGGTCTCCCTAAAGCTTCTCGCTTTATTAATAGCCTCGCAGAAGCCGACCACGCCGTTGAGCGCGTCGTCGGTGAAGGTAGTTTTTCTTACATAATCAGGACTGTTGTATTTTTCTATTACGGCGCTATATCTTTCATACGCCCTTTTAACGCTGTCCTCCCAGGAAATATATATTTCATTCATGGCATTCTCGCCGATCTCTTTAGCGAGGGAGCCGCTTGTCAGTATCTCCTCTATGCCCTCCGCCATAGACTCCGCGTTTTCCTCTATGAGATAGCCGTTGTGCTTGTCCTTTATACCCTCCGCGGCACAGCTGCCCTTGATGAGCATACTTCCCAAACCGCAGGCGGCCGCCTCTCTTACCACTATTCCGTTTGTATCATATGATGAAGGGAAAAGGAACATATCGGCTCTTGTATAATACGCCCTTAGCTCCTCTCTGTCATTTACAGCCCCTGTGAAGATACAGTCGTCAGCCAGTCCCAGACCGGCGGCGTAATTCCTGATGTCAACGGCGTCGCCGCCGTCCCCGATGATCACCATATGGAAGCCATATCCTGCGTCCTTAATGATTTTCAAAGCATCTAATGTTATTTTAAGGCCCTTATACCACATAAGTCTGCCGACAAACAAAAACACCGGCAAATCGTCGGCTATGCCAAGCTTATCATTCACAAGGCTGACCTCGCTGTCCCCTGCCCTTCCTTTAGGAAAGTCAACACCGTTTTCCATCACTATATATTCGCCCTTGTAGCCTAAGGAGCGCAGGTTCTCGCCGGCCCCCTCGCTTACTACCCATACCTCGTCACAGGCCTCTATATTGCTGACAATGGCCTTTATCGAGGCCTCCTGGAGCAGGTTTGATCTGAGGGCCCTCTTAATATCTATATCAAACTTCGTATGATAGGTAAAGACTATCGGTACATTTATGCTTTCCCGCAGCGTCCTTGCCAGAACCGTTGACACTGCCGGACAATGGCTGTGGATTATATCAATATTTTTCTTTTCCAGCTCGCCTATTACAGACGGCTGGAACGGGTTCCCTGCTCTGTAGCCAATTATTCCCGTTGTGTCAATACTGGCGTATCTCACCACTTCAAAATCGTAGTTATCAGTCACATCGGGATATTTTGGTGTGGCGACAACAGAATTGCCCAGCTTTTCCTGTATTACCGAAGCGTAATTAAAAACTGTATTCGCAACGCCGTCTATAGTCGGCGGAAAAGAGTCATTTAAAAGGCATACGTTTAGTTTCCTGTTCATCATAAATCTCCTGTTATTATTATTTGGTTCAACTCTACCTATACTAACATATAATTATGAATAAAAAGTTAATCTTATATGAAAAATTTTCTAATATTTACATAAACAAAAGGTATAAGCTTAGTTTATCCCTACAGACCTCAGAATAATTGCCGGTGTCTCAAAAACATTTATAAATGGTCTCTATCTCCGCCGGCGTTTGGCTCAAAAGACATGATAAAACCGTTAAAAGGTTCTAAAAGCGATAAGTCTATGGGATCTGCACGATCGGGAATAAAAACAAAGGGTCCTCATGGTATAAATACTATGAGGACTCTTTATCCATATGTCTGTTTATACTCGTTAATATCCTGTTTTTGACGAAGTGACAGATCTATCCCGCTCCTCTTTCAATATACGCTTAACGCCTTCGCGTTCTGCTCACACGGAATGCCCGCCCTGTTTCTCTTCCAAAGCGCGGCCAGTCCCTTCAGCATCAGGTCAGGATCATATTCCATATTATGTCTGCAATACGGCACTATAATTTTACTTACGCCGCCCGTAGCTATGATCTTTGTCTCATATCCAAGCTCATTGAATACCCTGTCGGCTATGCCGTCCATCATGGCCGCGTTTCCGTAAATGATCCCGCTGCGCATGGACTGCTTTGTGTTTTTTGAAATTATACTTCCGGGATCTTCGATCTTTATCTTGGGAAGCGCCGCGCACCTCTCCGAAAGGGCGTTCATCGAGATGAACACTCCCGGGGCGATCACCGTACCTACATATCTTCCCTCTTTGTCAATGATCGAGCAGGTGGAGGCCGTACCTAAATCAAATATAATAAACGGCGGACGGTATTTTTGCATCGCCCCGACGGTATCGACCAGCATATCAACTCCTACCTTATCAGGGTTATCCATAAGTATCTCTATGCCCATATCGATATTTTTACCGACAGTGACCGCCTTTTTACCCGTGACCATTTGGACGGCTCTCTCCGCCCTTCCGGTGAGATAGGGCACAACGGACGAGATTATACCGCCTTCGGCCTTTGGCGCCCTGTTAAGCCTCATCAACGAGTTTATTCTGTACGCCAGGTCCTCAGCCGTGAGCTTTCTGCCGGTCTTTACCCTGCCTGTAAAAAGCACCCTTTCGTTCTCAAGACCGCCGACAACGACATTCGTGTTACCTATGTCAATAGTGAGTATCATTTATTTTCCTCCAGAGCCATTATGGCGTTAAGGATCTCGTCCGCGGCCTCAGCCTTCATCATTATGGGATAGGAAACGGCGTCATTTTTAGTAATTATAGTGATCACGTTGGTATCTGTTCCAAAACCGGATCTGTCGCTCTTAATGCTGTTTGCCACTATCATATCGGCGTTTTTCTTATGGAGCTTTTTAACCGAGTTCTCCATAAGATTTTCCGTCTCCATCGAAAAACCGCATATGATCTGTCCCTCTCTCTTATGCTCGCCGAGATACTGGAGTATATCCTTTGTCCTTTCAAGCATTATGTCGTTCATGCCGCCGGACTCTTTTTTAATCTTCTCATCGCTGACATTTACAGGGCGGTAATCGGCCACAGCCGCCGCCTTTATGATAATATCAGCCGTTTTTGCCCTGTCGGTAACGGCGTTAAACATATCCTCGGCGCTGCGTATATTGATAAGCTCAACGCCGGAGGGCGCGCTGAGTGAGACAGGGCCGCTGATAAGCGTAACGTCTGCTCCCCTGAGCGAGGCCCTTTCGGCTATCGCGTATCCCATTTTTCCCGTTGAATGGTTAGTGATAAACCTGACCGGGTCAATGGCCTCCTGTGTTGGGCCTGCCGTAATGACGATCCTTTTTCCGCAAAGGTCCTTTTTGACAAAGCCATTGATTATATTATTGACTATATCGTTTACGTCAGCCAGCTTTCCCTCTCCCACGTCTCCGCAGGCAAGCCTGCCGCTGGCAGGTGATATGAACTCATAGCCATAGCCCTTAAGAGTCTCTATGTTTTTCTGCACGATGGGATTTCTGTACATATGGGTATTCATCGCCGGAGCTATAACTCTCCTGCAATCGGCCGCCATGATAGTCGTACTGAGCATATCGTCGGCAATGCCGTTGGCTATTTTTCCGATAATGTTTGCCGAAGCCGGAGCGACAACAAAAACATCAGCCTTCCTCGCCAAAGAAATATGTTTTATATCAAACTCAAAATTTCTGTCAAAGGTATCAACGATACATTTATTATTCGTAAGTGATTCAAATGTTATGGGATTTATAAAATTACAGGCATTTGCGGTCATTAAAACGTGTACGTCCGCGTGCTGCTTTACAAGGGAGCTTGCGACATCAGCCATCTTATATGCCGCTATACTTCCCGTTACTCCGATTACAACAGTTTTGCCTTTAAGCATTTCGTTTTCCTCCTGCTGTTATTTAGCCTAAATTAACAGGAAAAAATACCGTAAAAATCCGTAAAACCTGACATATGTCCGTTTTTTAAAGTCACATTCCCTAAAGGATACGCGCTTCCATTATTTGATCAGAAAAAACGGTATGGTTTCCTTAAGAATACTATCCACTGCGAAGTATATCAAAATTATTCCGCATTGTAAATAAATCCAGCGGACAATTACATTAAAAAATAAGTATGACGCTGCTACATTGTTTTAGGATTTATGTACACTCCCCGGTTTTCAAACGACTGTCTTTTTCCCTCATAGACACGCAGAACAGCGTCCCGCATTTTCTCGGCGTCTCCTCCTTTTACCGTGACCAGCCATCTGTATTCGTCCTTTATTTTGGAAACGATCTGAGGCACCGGGCCAAGCACCGTCACGCCAAGACTTTCAAGCTCTGCCGCCGCCTCATTGGCGCAGTCGATGACATTTCTTTCATCGATACCCGTTATCTCTATTTTCGAGCATTCTGTGCAGGGCGGATACCCCATCTGCCGTCTGTATTCGATCTCCTTTTTATAAAATTCTATGCCCTCGCCATTTACGGCGGCCTGTACCGCCGCATTGTCAGGGGAATATGTCTGGACTATGACCCTTCCCGGTTCGCTGCCCCGTCCGGCTCTTCCGGCCACCTGAGTGATGAGCTGATATGTACGCTCCGTACTGTCATACTCTCCTGTGTTCAGCGAAAGGTCAGCCGCCAAGACTCCCACAAGCGTGACGTTTGGAAAGTCATGTCCCTTGGCTATCATCTGTGTACCGACCAAAATATCCGCTTCGCCGTTTCCGAATTTTCTTAGTATCTCAGTATAGCCGTTTTTCCCGCCGACGGTATCAGCGTCCATTCTCAGCACTCCGGCTTCGGGGAAAAGCTTCTTTATCTCCTCCTCAACCTTCTGAGTTCCCGTGCCGAAATAGCGTATTCTTTTTGAGCCGCATACAGGGCAGGTCTCGGGCCTGTCCACTGTCTCTCCGCAGTAATGGCATACAAGCTTCTGCGTCGAGGCATGGTATTTATACGAAACATCACAGTGGCCGCATTTCATAACATACCCGCAGCTTCTGCATGAGACGAAAGTAGAATATCCCCTGCGGTTTATGAAAAGCATTGTCTGTCTTTTATTTTTCAGGTTATCATCAATGGCTGTCCTCAGCGAGGCGCTGAACATACTTCTGTTTCCGTTTTGAAGCTCCTTACGCATATCGGCTATCTCCATTGACGGTTCAGAGCTACCCTCCTTCGCTCTTTTGTCAAGCCTTGTATATTTGATCTCGCCCCTTGACGCTCTGAATATGCTCTTTACCGACGGAGTCGCGGAACCCATCACAAGGGAAGCTCCGCTTATCTCGCAAAGCCTTTCGGCCGTCTCAACAGCGTCATAGGCAGGTGCCGTTTCCGAGACATAGCTTTTTTCATGCTCCTCATCAACTATCACTATCCCTAAATTGTCAAAGGGCATAAACAGTGCGGAACGAGGCCCGATAACGACAGAGATCTCACCGTCCTGCGCCCTTTTCCAGCAGTTGAAGCGTTCCCTGTAGTTCATTTTGCTGTGGCTTACGGCGGCCATGTTTCCAAAACGCTTTATGAACCTGCCTGTCATAAGCGGAGTCAGTGAAATTTCAGGCACAAGTACAATGGCCTGTTTGCCCTCGGCTATGACACGCTCTATCATTTTTATATATATTTCGGTTTTGCCGCTGCCTGTTATTCCGTGGATAAGAAGAGGACGGTTTTTCTCGTTTCTCTCCCTTTCCCATGCGTCCATGACTTTTTTCTGCCCCTCATTCAGCTCAACAGAAGCACAGTCGTCATCAAGAACAGAATAGAAAGCATCAGCCAAAACCTTTTTGCTGTACACCTCTATACAGCCGTCGTTTACAAGCGCCCTGATGGCGTATTCCGCTCCGTTTATCGCCTTCTTAAGCTCAGACAGCGGAACCTCGCCATTAGAAGCGATGAAGTTAAGTACCTCGGCCCGTTTACGCTTTCTTTTATTTCCGTCATACACCCCGATGAAGTCAAAAAGCCTTTCCGACGGCCTGACATATTTTACGTTTATATAATAGTTGGTCTTGTCCTTTATTCCACTGGGCATTATTGTCTGAAGGCATTTTGAAAGTGTGGCGAAATACCTCTGTCTCATCCATTTGGCAAGGCAGAGCATATTTTCCGAGAACACCGGAAAGTCGTCCGGCACCTCGGCTATATATTTAATTTTATCCTCAGGCACATCGCTTGTGTCAGTGATCTTTACGACATAGCCCTCGCTTACGGATCCGCCCTTTCCAAACGGGACCCTGACACGCATTCCAATACCGACCCTCTGTTCCAGCTCCTCCGGAACGGCATAGTCGAAAACACGGTCTATATCCATATGCGATATGCTGAGTATCACCTGCGCGAACATACAAACACCCCGATCGCGGACCTTAATTAAAAAGGTGTGCCCAAACTGAGCCAGGCACACCTTAGATCCTTTTATTCATCATTTCCGTAGTTGTCAAGACTTATTTCCGAAAGCTCCTGATGGGCGCTATCTTCTCTTGCTTTTGCCTCCTCCTCGTCGGGATTGTGGCTTATGATCTGGATTTTTGAATTATAAAGCTCATTTACGGCTATCGAAACGGGCTTATCTACCTTTATGTTACTTACAAGCACGTCGCTGCCGTTTACGATCTGTCTTGCCCTCTTGGCGACCGCGATTATTATTGTGTATCTGCTCAACATTGAGTTATCAAGGCTTTCCTGTTCGCTTAAAACGTCAAGAAGCTCTGTGTATGAAGGATGGATCATCAACAAACATCTCCTTTAAATTTATTTTTTAATTCCGGATTGCGGCTGCATTTCATTCTCTCAGCATTTACAATGCAGTCAATATCCCTGACAGCCTGTTCAACCGTATCATTTATAACAAGATAATCATACCTCGGCAGGAACTCCAGCTCCTCCTTAGCGCGCTTTATGCGCTTATCTATTGTCGCCCTGTCCTCTGTACCTCTGTTCTCCAGACGGCGTCTCAGCTCCGCCAATGTCGGCGGCATAGTGAATATAAGTACCGCGTCGCCGTATTTTTCCTTGACCTGAAGCGCGCCCTGGACCTCTATCTCAAGAATTACGTTCTTTCCCGATTCAAGCTGCTCCTCAACATATTTTTTCGGAGTGCCATAGTAATTATCGCAAAATCTCGCGTGCTCCAGCAGCTCGCCGTTTTCTATCATTTTCTCAAAATCCTCGGTCGTACTGAAAAAATAATGCACTCCATGCTTTTCATTCGGCCTGGGACTTCTTGTGGTGGCCGAAACAGAGACCGAGTATCCGTTATCCTTCACAAGTCTTTCCACTATAGTGCCCTTTCCTGAACCCGAAGGACCGGAAATAATAAGCAAAATTCCTTTTCTCATAATACTGCTCCTTAATCCTCTTCCGTATCCTTAAGGCATTGAAGCCTTGCTAACAATGTTTCCGGCATCAGTGCCGACAGCACAACATGGCCGCTGTCGCATACTATTACCGCCCTTGTTTTCCTGCCGCAGGTAGCGTCGATAGAATTTCCGGCGGCCTTTGCCTCCTGCACCAGTCTTTTGACCGGCGCGGCCTCAGGAGAAACAGCCGCTACGATGCGGTCAGTCGATATTATATTTCCATATCCTATATTTATAAATCTGCCCATAATGAGACTCCTTACTCAATATTCTGTATTTGCTCACGTATTTTTTCGATCTCGCTTTTCAGCTCGATCGTTGTCTGCGTAACAGATATGTCGTTTGATTTAGAGGCGATAGTATTCGCTTCCCTGTTCATCTCCTGAACAAGGAAATCGAGCTTTCTGCCGATCGACTCATTCATGCCGAATATGCTCCTAAGCTGGCTTATATGGCTGTTGAGCCTTGTAAGCTCCTCATCAATGCAGGCCCTGTCTGCAAATATAGTTACCTCAGTCAGTATTCTCTGCTCGTCGATATTGGTATCCGCAAGAAGCTCCGTAACACGTGCGGTGAGCCTCTGTCTGTAATCATCTGCCACAAGCGGCGCCCTTTCCTCTATTTTTTTGACAAGCCCCTCAATAATATCGGCTTTTTTAAGTATATCCATTTTGAGCGTCTCGCCCTCGGCCTCTCTCATGGAGATAAAGTTATTCAGCGCTCCATCAAGGGCGGGAAGCAGGGCATTCCAAATCGTGTCCTCGTCCTCCTGGACCTTTTCCACCGTAATTACATCAGGAAATTTAGCTACAAGGTCAAGCGTGTCATTACCGGTAAGTCCGTATGTTTCTCTAAGGAACTCCAGTTTATCACAGTATGCTTTGGCAAGCGGCTCGTTTACCTTTATATTTACATCGTCCTCCGAAAAAGACTCAAAGTTTATAAACACATCGGTTTTTCCCCTCATTATCTTTTTCATCAGAGTTTTTCTTATTTTATCCTCAAGATAGTTCATAGACCTGGGAAGACGTATTGAAATATCGTTATATCTATGGTTAACGGACTTTATCTCGACGCTGAACTTACGTCCGTCGCTCTCGTTTTCGCTCCTGCCGTAACCGGTCATGCTTCTTATCATAGCTTTTCACCCTTATAAAATATAGATAAATTACATACTATTTCTAACTTATTATTATATTAAAAACCCTTCCCAACGTCAAGCATCTTAAATTATTAATTGCAAATCCTCAGTCAAGCCGTTATACTTTACCTAAAGGAAGTGATAGATATGAGGATAACGGTAGACGCCGATGCCTGCCCCGTCAAGGAGATCATACTTGAGGTAGCGAAAAAATACGATATCCCCGTAACTATGGTGACGGATACAAGCCACGTTATGTACGGCCTGCCCTGCGAGACCGTCACCGTTGACAAGGGACGTGACTCCGCCGATATTGCCATAGCGAACCGTATACAAAGGGGCGATATAGCCGTGACGCAGGACTTCGGTCTTGCCTGTATGCTTATGGCTAAAGGCGCAAATGTGGTCAACCAAAACGGCTTCTTATACACCGACAAGAACATCGACGCGCTTCTGATGCGCCGTCATATATCAGCAAAGCAGCGCCGTGGCGGCAAACGAGGCGGCCATATCAAACCAAGAACGGCTGAGGACGATGAGAGATTCCGAGACTGTCTGGAAAGACTGATAAATAATTTACCGGACTTATAAAATCAAACAGCTGTTGGTTATCCCAAAAGCTGTTTGATGGTGTCGGAAAAATCGGCATTCTTCGTCAAAATAAGTATTTTGACGAGTATAAACAGAGGTGTGAATAATAGGTTCTCATGTCATTTATTCCATGAACTCTTTGTTTTTATTTTCTAAAAACGCAGTTTACGCCTGCGGAATCCCGGAGACTTTTCCTTTTTTGAACCTTTCCGCCAAGGTATTTACTAAAACAAATTTTCTTAAACCCAATGCCGCCAGAATGTGTCATAGAAAATATTTATAAAAAATAATGCAGCAAATATTCATTTGCTTTCAGCCGTCACCGTCATGTCCATCAGCTCCAGCAGCCTTCTTTCCTTATTATATATTAAGGTCGCCGTACATTTCTCACCCGTCTGCGCCTTGGTCACAGGCATATCCTTTATAGCGCCCTTTTCCAGGACCTCTTTCACGATACTGTCCGTCAGGCTCACTCCATAGCGTTCAAGGCAGTCCTTCCATATAGTGAATTTACACCCCTTCTTCCAGCCTCCGCAGTAGTACGCCTTTGTGTTCTCATAAACATTCTCGCCGCACAGAGGACATTTGCCGAGAGATTTCGCTCGCTGTCCCGGCTTTTTGCGCTTGTCCTCGATCTTGATATCAGAGGAGCTTTCCGAAGCAAAATTCACGAGATAATAAACATACCTGTTTATACTCGCCATAAATTTTTCAGACTGCATAGTGCCCTTGGCGATCGAGCCTAATCCCTTTTCCCATTTTCCTGTCGTGACGGGGGATTTCATCTCGTCGGGGACTATCTGGATAAGCTGCTTGCCCTTTTCATCGGGAACAAGTATTTTCCCCTTTCTATGGATATAGCCGACCGCGATAAGCCTCTCTATTATGGCCGCCCTGGTCGCCGGCGTTCCAAGTCCGTATTCCTTCAGTTTTTCCTTCAGCTCCTCGTCGTCGGTGTTCTTTCCCGCATTTTCCATTGCCGTAAGAAGCGTCGCCTCATTATAGGGTGAGGGCGGTTTTGTCTCCTTTTCAACGGGTTCGGCGTTGACTATATGTACAGTCTCGCCTTTTTTCACCTCCGGCAGCAGCTGTTCGCTGTCCCTGTTGTTTTTATATACCTCGCGGTAAAGCCTTTTCCACCCTTCATCAGTGACCGTCGAACCCTTGGACACAAATTTCTCCTCCTCGCACACGGTGGTTATTTTTGTCGAGGTATATTTATACGGAGGGTTAAAGACCGCTATAAACCTCAGCGCCACAAGGCCGAAAACCTTTTTCTCGTCGGGAGTCAGGCTGTCCTTTCTGTACTTATTATCAGCCGGGATAATGGCGTGGTGATCCGTGACCTTCTTGTTGTCCACGATCCTTTTTGTGACAGGAAGCTTTTCCATATCAATGATCTCCTGCGCGTAGACTGTGAATATTCCCGAATCCGTAAGTCTTCTCATAATGACCTTTATTTTCGGTATCATATCGTCACTCAAATACCGGCTGTCGGTTCTGGGATAGGTTATCATCTTACGCTTTTCGTAAAGGCTTTGGGCAATGTCCAACGTTTTCTGCGCCGAAAAACCGTACATCTTATTGCAATCCCTTTGAAGCTCAGTAAGATCGTAAAGCTGCGGCGGCGGAGTCTGTTTAGCCGTCTTTGCGACCTCGGTTGTCAGCGCGTCCTTACCCTTTACCTTTTCAGCTATGCTCTCGGCGGCCTCCATTTTGTCCAGCTTCGTGTTATTCTTTTCGTCCGTCCATGTTCCCTTAAAATCGCCGTAATCCGCCAATACCTCATAGTATTTGCTTGGCACAAACTCATCTATTTCCTTCTGCCTGTTAACTATCATAGCCAGTGTCGGCGTCTGGACCCTGCCTATGCTCAAAAGAGCGTCATATTTTATTGTAAATGCCCTTGTGGCGTTTATGCCCACCAGCCAGTCGGCTTCGGAACGGCATTTAGCCGAAGTATAGAGCATATCGTACTCACTGCCGTTTTTCAGATTCGCGAAGCCTTCCCTGATGGCGGCGTCAGTCATGCTGGAGATCCATAGCCTTTGGAAGGGCTTTTTGCACTTATTGTAGGCATAAATGTACCTGAATATAAGCTCGCCCTCACGTCCGCTGTCGGTGGCGCATATAAGGCTGTCCGTATCCTTGGCGTTCATCAGCTTTTTCAAAATGTCAAGCTGCTTTTTGCTGCCTCTTATCGCCTTAAGCTTCATTGTTTCCGGAATTATAGGAAGGCTCGCGGCGTTCCAGCGTTTGAGCGCCTTATCGTAATCCTCCGGTTCGCACAGCGTTACCAGATGGCCGACCGCCCAGCTTACTATATAGTTGTCTCCGGCTAAAAAGCCATCGCCCTTTTGGGTACATTTCAGCACCCTGGCTATGTCTCTGGCGACCGACGGCTTCTCGGCTATCACAAGAATTTTTCCCATTGCTATCACCTGTCAAATCTTTCATGCAAACAGTATAACATAACAAAGACGCAAAATCAAAGCATACAAAAAGGCCCGATCCCTTCGGACCGGGCCTGCGGAAACTGCCGTGTTTCCGTTTTTGGTAAGAGTCTATTATTTTAACCGCGATTATATTTCTTTAGTTAACGCTTTCAGGATGAGCAGCGATGTACTCTTTGTTCTTCTTATGTCCAATCGTGAGCATAGGAATTGTGATAACTACGAGTCCAAGGTATCCGCAGTAGCCGTAAGCATATTTGATGATGTTTGTAAGGCCAACCATCGATACGCACATACATACAAGAATACATACAACAGCAACGATAACACGTCTCGCCATAAGGTTTTTAACGCTGTTAACAAGAACTTTGTTCTCAAACTTCTGAACCATTGTGAAAATAGTTGTAACGCAGGTTGAGATGAAAGCGAAGAACAGTGATACCTGATAGCAAACCGAAAGAACGCCAATGCCGAGTGTATTACAGATAAACAGGTTAGGAAGTGTTGTAGCCTCAGCCGCAATTATCTCTCCATGCCAGCCAAGGAGCATAATACATGATACCGAAAGAGCAAGTCCGTTCATTAACCAGCCAAGTAATGAAGCTCTCTTAGCGCCCTTAACTGTAAGCATTGATGAAGCCGCGATCATTGAAGGTACGGCAACGCACTGGAAACCTGAGTAAACGAGTGTCTTCCAAATAGCCATTCCGGTCTGAGGTGTAGCATTTACAAAAGCCGCTGAAATTTCGCTCGTATGTTTAGCGATAGCTATGAAATACATTGAGAAAGACGCAATGAGAATAACTATCGACATAACAGTTGAAGCCTTAATAATAAGTTTAACACCAAAGATAACAAGGAATATAAGAATTAAACCGATTATGCAAACCGCGATTCCGTAAGGTATGCCGTGGCTCTGAAGAAGCGAAGCCGCGCCGGCGATAGCCGAACCAACCGCCGCAAGAATAATAACGAAGTTGAAGATCTCCATTGTAATCTCGAGCTTTGTATAAGGAGCCCACATCTCTGTGAATACCTCTTTATATGTATACATATTTCTTGTTGTAGCCATTGTCATAGCCTCTTTAAGTACAAGAGCAAGTATACCCATTGCAACCATAGGAAGGAATGAAGCCATCCAGCCGTACTGTACATAGTACTGACTAGCCTGGTTACCTGTAGCGAAACCTCCTCCTACATGTGTGCCGAACCATACCGACGCTACGCTGAACGCAGCCGCCCATGTGGCACTCTTTGCTGTTGTTGAATTTGACATATAACAACCTCCCCATTTCTTGACTGTCTAAGTCTAAGATGTAAAATTTTTGTTTCCGCCGGTCTCTCAACAACCGGCTGGACGCGGTTTAAAATAACTCCCCATTGTAAAACGGCCTAAAGCTCAGGTATCAACTAACGTCATACAACATACGTCAAAATTACCATCAAAAGCCGTTAAATTTATAAGTATTCCTGACATAAAAAATAAATAATGACTTATAATTGCCGTTTAACTGAAATACTTATGTAAAAAAATATACCATTAAATTCATTTGTTTGTCAAGCATTATTCGCAAAAATATCTAACTCACAATGTAATTACAAAGGAACTAAGTGAAAAATATTATAATTTTTGCTCCATTTTTGCACTTATTTTTATGCTTTATTGACATAATAGCAAAAATATCAAATTATTTTTTCTCTATTTTCAGTGATATTGTACATACTTACTCAGACAAGAGACTGCAGGCTGTCTTACTACTCATAATTTCATTAAATAAATTATATGCCATCATACTGCTTAAAATCGCTTATCTTGTTAAAAATTTTTCAGTGTGTTTAATATGTTATATTTTGGTCTTTTGTACTCCGTCAGATACATTCAGCGGGCGAAAAATATCCATAATAAGCGAAATCGGCCGGACAAATAATCGAAATTATCTGTCCGACCGATATTTACAGCTCTTGTATTTTTCCCTTTACCAGCGCTCCGTATATTTCCCGGAGCACCCTTGTATCCGATCTTCCCATCGAGACATTGCTTACCATTTCCTTGAAGGCGTTCTCGTTGTCCCTGTCAAGCATTACAACAAACTCAACGACGTCAGTATATATTGTGTCCCGAAGTATATATTCTCCCTTTGTTATCTCATACTGAATTTTTCCGGCGGTCGTGTAGTCTGTCACGACCGAGCATTCCTTATAGTGCTTTACCTTCGCTATACCGGCCTCCTCTATGCCAAGCTTCGCGCTTCTGCCATAGGCCCTGACAAGTCCTCCCGTTCCAAGGAGGGTGCCGCCGAAATACCTTGTCACAACTATAACAGTGTTTTTAATATCGCCGCCTATAAGCACGTCAAGCACCGGCTTTCCGGCTGTCCCCTGCGGCTCGCCGTCGTCGCTGGAACGCTGTATCTCATTGCGCTCGCCTATCTGATAGGCAAATACGTTATGGCTGGCGTCCCAGTATTTTTTACGCATTTCAGCGATAAACGCCCTTGCCTTATCCTCGGAATCGACCGGAGACACAGTGGCGATAAACCTCGACTTTTTCTCAATAAGCTCGGCCTCGGCACGGTTCAGTATGGTCGTATATTCATCAAGCATGTTTTTCTCCTGTTCCGATCATTCTTCCTCAGCCTCGTTGAACTGTCTCAGTTTTGTCATTACTTTCCCATGCACGGAGTTTTCGGGATATTCCCCATTCTCATTCTTTTCTCCGGCCTCGGTGCCAAGCAGCAGCTCGATACCCTCGTCGATAGTCGATATAGGATAGATATGGAACATGCCGTCCTTCACAGCCTCTATGACCTCGTCCTTAAGCACAAGGTCCTTGACGTTTGACACAGGTATGACTACTCCCTGCTCTCCCGTAAGACCTCTGCGCTTGCAAAGATCAAAATAACCCTCTATCTTGTATGTGACTCCGCCTATGGCCTGTATCTCACCATACTGGTTCACCGAGCCCGTAACAGCAAGGGACTGGTTGACCGGTATTTCCGAAAGGCTGGAAAGTATACAGTACAGCTCCGTGCTGGAGGCGCTGTCGCCGTCTATGCCGTTATAGTTCTGCTCAAAGGCTATACGGCAGCTCAATGACAGCGGCATATCCTGGGCATACATACTGCCCAGATAGCCTGTTATTATCTGAACGCCCTTGTTATGGGTAGGGCCGCTCATCTCAGCCTCTTTTTCTATATTTACTATGCCGGACTTGCCCATGTAGGTGGTAGCCGTTATCCTTGTGGGACTTCCGAAGGAATAATCCCCCATATCCAGTACCGCCAAACCATTGATCTTTCCCACGCAATATCCGTCGGTAGCTATCATAACGGTATCGTCGTCCAGCAGCTCATTCATCTTTTCCTGATACATGGCTAAACGGTATTCCCTCTCGGCGCTTGCCTTCTTCACATACTCGGCCGTTACGACATCGGCGTTGTCCATTGCCGCCCACGTCGCAGACTCTGTGAGTATTTCCGTTATAAGATTGAATCTGGTCGAAAGCTTTTTCTGGCTCTCAACGAGTCTTGAGGCGTAGTCTATCACCGCGGCCACAGCGCTGCTGTCAAAGGGCGCCGTTTTCTCATTTTCGCAGAATTTTCCTATGAAGCAGGCTATCTTGTATATATTGTCGTCGTTCCTGTCCATCTCATAGTCAAAGTCCGCGCGTATCTTGAACAGCTTTGAGAAGTCCTCGTCATATCCCCTCAGAAGCTCGTAGTAATAACCGCTTCCGATAAGGATCACCTTCACGTCGGCCGGTATAGGCTCCGGCTTAAGGGTCGTCACTGTAATGGCCCCAAGCTGGTCGCGAAGATTTTCGATAGTTATTTCTCTTGTCTTTATTATCCTCCTGAGTCCTTCCCACGCCTGCACGTTGCTCAAAAGGTCCTGCGCCTGGATTATCAGATAGCCGCCGTTGGCCCTGTGCATCAGTCCGGCCTTTATTTTCATAAAGTCGGTCGTAAGATTTCCGTACTCATTGTCGTATTCCACCTCGCCGACAAGGTTATAGTATGTCGGGTTATAATCCACAATGACCGGAGCGCCCTCCGTCTTGGAATTATCAACAATGAGATTTACTCTGTACTTCAACGTAGCGTCCTCATTTTTTGTCCCGCCAAGCTTAGGCAGCAGAGCCGCTATCGGGTCGTCCTCATCGGGTTCATTTTCCGCGAACTGGTCTATGTTTTCCAGCACGTCCTCCTGAACGGCCTCGAGATATTTTATTACCCTCTCGCTGTTTTGATATTTCTCCTGAAGCGAGCTGACATAATGACCGATGGCGAACATGCCTATCTTGTACTCAAGGTCATCTACCTTCTGTCTGAACTCCTTGTCAACGCCCTTGATATCCCTCATTATGGAGTTGACGTCGTCCTGTATCTCCTCAAGTCTGTCGCCTATTCCGTCCTTTATATCCTCGTCGAGCGAGTCATAATTTTCCTCATCTATCAGTTCACCGTTTACCACAGGCTGGAAAATGATGCCCGAGCTTGAGGTTTTCAGCGAAAATCCCTTTTCCGCCGCTACCGCGTCAAGCTTTTTGATAAGGCCGTCTCGCATTTCATCATATGTACGTGAAAGATCCGTTTTCTGTCTGTCGTAGTCCTCTGATGAAAAAGCCTTTGAAAGCTCCGTCTTAAAAAACGAGACCAGCTCATTCATATCATCTCTGAACTGTCTGCCCATACCCGGCTCAAATCTGAGAGACAGCGGGCTCCTCGGGTCATCAAAGTTATACACATAGCACCAGTCATATGGCACGCTTTCGCTTTTAGCCTTCCTTTGCGTGCTGAGTCTGGCATAGGTCGTTTTGCCGGACCCGGACGGGCCTGCCACATATATGTTGTATCCCTTCATTTTCACATTCAGGCCAAACTCAAAAGCCTTTACGGCCCTTTCCTGTCCTATTATCCCTTCAAATCCGCCCAGCTCTGCCGTAGTGTCAAAGCCGAGTCCCTTAGCGTCGCATACATTCTTTAGTTCCCTATAGCTTAGTTCCTTCTTTTTCATCGGACACCTCCGTTATTTACAGTGTTTCGCTGTAATTCTCATAGTTGGGAAAGTATTTCCACATTATAACCGCGTCTTCATTTGTATCCGTATAATATTTTTTTCTGAAGCCCTCAGGCTTATAGCCGTGTTTTGTGTACAGTCTCTGCGCTCCCAGATTAGATATCCTGACCTCAAGCGTAATGCCTATCATTTCAAGCTCAAGAGCCTTTTTCTCCAGCGTCTCCATAAGCATATCGCCTATACCCCTGCGTCTGTATTTCTCAAGGACGGCGACATTTGTAATATGTCCCTCGTTTATGACGTGCCACATTCCCGCATAGCCTACGGCCCTGTTATTCTCGTCAACGGCCACAAAATATATGGCCATTTTGTTTTCCTTGATCTCATTCTCAAAATCGCTTTTCGTCCAGGGGACATGGAAACAGCTCTCGTCAATTATAGTCACATCGTCAATGTATTCCTCAGTCATAGGGACAATATCAATCATTTTTATCTGCTCCCCGCATCTTTTCTTCCAATTCTCTTTCGGCCTGGGACTTTCTGAGATAAACAGGTCTGAAATCCCCGCCTGAAACATATTTTTCCTCAGCGGCTATCTCTGAGCCAAGTACGGCTACACTGGCTGCCCTTGGCATATTGCAGGAGGCCGGCGCGATAGTGAAGTCCTCATAGCCTGAAAGTATATCCTTATAGATGAACACTCCGTCGCCGACAAATATTACCGGAAGCTCAAAATTCAGGGCGTCGTCAATAACATCGTCTATCATGGCGATACAGTCTTCCTTCCACGCCTCCAGCTTTCCGTCCTCCCATTTATAAAAGGCCGTATACACCTGTCTTCTTCTCGCGTCCATGATAGGGCATATTATGGCGTCCGTCATATAGATATTGTATGCCAGAGCCGCCAGAGCCGAAACTGGTACAATAGGCTTTTTAATGCCCATAGCGATACCCTTCGCGGTAGCCGCCCCTATTCTCAGTCCGGTAAAAGAGCCGGGTCCCGCCGAGCAGGCTATATAGTCGATCGAATTCAGATCCAATTCAAGATATTTTTTGATCTCATCAATGAGCGGCATTATTGTCTGTGAATGCGTCATCTTATAGTTCAAGGTAAACTCAGCCCTCAAAATATTGTCCTCTACAAGAGCCGCGCTCGCAACCGCTGCTGATGCCTCAATCGCCAATATTTTCATTTTTCATCCGCCCCAATCGTAATTTTTCTATAGTCAATACCCTTTTCAGGATCCTTTTCAATTTTGATCCATTCAGCGTTTTCCGGAATAATATCCGAAATAAGCTCGGCCCACTCGATCAGGCATACGCCCTCGCCGAAAAAATACTCGTCGCAGCCGATATATTCCATTTCCTCCGGGTCCGCCACTCTATACACGTCAAAATGATACATCGGCAGTCTGCCATAATACTCGTTTATCAGTGTAAAGGTCGGACTTGTGATATGCTCCTCAATGCCAAGTCCTCTCGCGAATCCCTTTGTAAAGACAGTCTTTCCCACGCCAAGGTCTCCCGACAGGCAGTATACCTCCCCCGCTTTGGCGTTTTTTCCTGCTTCATAGCCGAGCTGTTCAGTTTCCTCCTGAGAAAAAGTCTCCCTAATCATTTTACCACCTTTTCGCGGTTCAGCCTACGTTGTAAAAATCAAATACGCTCGTTACGTCCTCAGCCACAAGCGCAGCGCTCTTTCCGTTGAAATAGTAAAGATCTCCCGTTCCGGTCGCTGTGTCATAGTCCTTCATGTAGAAGGCATTATTGTTATTTCTGTAGGCAAACATATAAACATTCTCATCTATAACGTCGTCCTTGGCCTGCTGATAGCAGTGGAAGGTTCCGCCGTATGTATCACTGTTGTAGCTATCAAGATAATATACCCTTCTGTAAAGGTCATCAGTGGCCTCATAGTAGTAGGCCGAATCGCTTATCTCGTCCGACACGTTGCTTTCTATATAGACCAGTGTGCCGCTTCCGTCGGCCTGCACTCCCCTTAGATAGGCAATTCTGGAGCCGTCACCTAAGAACTGGAATGACTCAACATCGTCCTCAAGCTCGCTGTACTTGCTTATGCCCTTTTCGTAGTAGGTGGAAAGCACAAGCTTTCCTGTCTGGCTGTTGTCATCATATCCCGTAAAGCAGGCAAACTGAGCGTCATTTCCGGAGTTCTGGAACGAATACAGATATGGATCGTCAAACGGCACATAGTCATTGAAGCCGTCAACCTTATATATATAAGTATCGCATTCAGCCTGCATAGCCTGCATATAGTAAAGCGCCGAAATCTCATTCACAGTCGATATTTCTGAAAGATTTATCTTTATTTTGTCAAGTCTCTGCGGAACAGTATAGGCGATATATTTGCCCTGGCTGTCCATAGGCACAGCCGTGAATACCTTTTCGTTTATAAGCTCTGTCTTTCCGTCCTCATAACGGTATACCGAGCAGGCTATATCCCTGAATTCATATTCCTCAACAGCCTTCCTAAGCTCGCTTGTTTCCTCAGATTGATCCCCGTCATCGTTTACAATGTCAGAGGCCTTTATCATATCTGAGTTGTATTTGTAATACAAAACAGCGTTTTCATCACTTGAAAGTGTTACCGCTATTACATTGCTGTCAATCAGCGCGGCCTCGCCCTTGTTCATGTCATATCTGTACACGCTGTAGCTGCTGCTTCCGTCGTCAGCGCCTACCGCCTTAACATAGTAAACATATTTGTCATTCGCTGTCACAAGATACTGGGCAATATCCGCGTCCACGGTTTTCAGATCAGAGCCGTTTATCGAGCATACATTGAGCGAAAGCGAGCTGCCCTCCTCAACTATGAATACGGCCTTGCTTCCGTCGAAGGAGATCTCGTAATCCGAGCCGTTGAGCATTATGCCCTGCGCTATCTCAGCCGAGCTGCCAGTCTTTTTGCTGTAGCCGTAAAGCGTGCCAGTGTAGCCGCTTTCATCAGGTATTATATACACAGCTCCTTCACCCTCGGTGCTGATCCTGTAGTCAGCGGCTCCGTCCGCGATATTTATTGGCTCGCCCTTCTTCTTCGCGTCAAAATAATTCAGGCTGAAAGTCCCGTCAGCCGCCACGTTGTCTATGAAATATACGCTCGTACCGTCCTCCGCTACGGTGATCCCGTTTCCGACATAGCTGTACGAAACCGAACCGCCGTCAGAAAGGTTTTCGGAAATAAGCACAGGATCGTTTTTAAGGTCATAGCAGTAAAGCTCGTTTTCCTTTGAGTAAACTATCGCCCTTGTGGTCTCTTTGCCAAGGCCAAACTTTTCCTTGGTAATAAAGCCTCCTCTGTAAACGAGTATAAATATGATTATTCCCAAAATAACAGTAAAGCCGAGTATGACCCCGTATTTATTCTCATAGTTTATGTATTTGCCCTCCGACATAAGGAACTTCTGAATAGCGTTAGGCTCCTTGCCGTCGGCATACATTTCCGCGCGTCTCTGTTCTCTGAGACGTCTCATATTCTCTTCGCTTTTTTCATATCTTTCCTGCCTCGCCTTTTCTTTGGCAAGCTCCTTCTCCTTCCATCTCTGGAAAAAGCCTTTTTTCTCGCCGCTTTCCTCCGGCATAGCTTCTGTTTCTGTCTCGGCGGTCGCCTCGGCAGGCTCTTCGCTTTCTTCAGCCTGTTCCTCGGAGACCTCTCCCTCCGTTTCCGTAGCCTCCTCAGTGCTCTCCGAATCCTCCTCCGTTATCTCGGGAAGCGGCTCCTCATTTGTTTCTTCATTTATTTCTTCATTTGTTCCTTCATTTATTTCCTCTTTTATTTCTTCATTTGTTTCCTCATTTGTTTCCTCATTTGTTTCCTCATTTTCCGTTTCCGTTAATTCAGTCTTATCAGAAGCGGCATCTATTTCCCTCTCCTCATGTTCTTTCTTTTCAAATTCATTATCCATAGATAATCCACCTTTATAATTGAATTTACTTATTAAGCGCAAGCTCCGCAGTCTCGGACACTATGTCTTTAAGTATAACATCACAAAAGTTTACCGTCAATTTTTATGCACGAAATTAACGAACATTTAAGAATATCAATAAGTCCCAGCCACCGAAACACGCGTCAAAAAGTCCTAAACACAGCGCGTTTAGGACTTTTCGGTATTTATTATTATGCGGAAACCGTGTCAGGCTCCGCCCCTCGTTTATATCAGACCCTTGAGCATTATGTTAAGATGTCCCTCAAGTATCGACATGGCAGCCTCATTTTCACCGCCCCTTGGTATTATTATGTCAGCGTATTTCTTAGACGGTTCCACAAATTCCTCGTGCATTGGTTTGACCGTATTCTGATACTGAGATATTATTGACTCTATTGTTCTGCCCCTGTACTTCATATCCCTCACAATGCGCCTCATAAGTCTCTCATCGGCGTCGGTGTCAACAAAAATCTTTATATCCATAAGGTCCCTGAGTTTTTTGTTCTCAAAGATAAGTATCCCCTCGACCAGGATAACCTTTTTCGGCTCTACTTTGACCGTTTCAGGCACTCTGTTATGTATGCTGAAATCATATACCGGCCTGTATATGGTCCTTCCCTCTTTAAGCGCTATAATATCATCTATCATTCTGTCTGTGTCGAAAGATGAAGGATGATCGTAATTGAGCTTAGCCCTTTCCTCATACGGCATATCGTCATGCGCCTTATAATAGCAGTCATGGCTTATAAGCTCGACATCATTTTCAAAAAGCTTCTTGAGCTTATTTACGATAGTTGTTTTTCCCGAAGCGGTACCGCCGGCTATACCAATTATACATACGTTGTCCATTTGCAATCCCCCTTTGCTTTTGATTTAATATTACCACCTAAGCCCTTTATTGCACAAGCGTATAATTGTTTTTTCTTGCCTTTATTTCAAAAATCGTCAGCTTGCCGTATTATTAAATTTATAATCTTGTTTTATCAACTGATATTTTCATTGGTTCCTGAGAAAACCGATATTACATCATTAATTTCTTAACGCCTTGTTTGAATTTCTCTGTTATTCCATCTTCAGACCGCGAAAATGTTAAACAGAAAACAAAATTCAATTTAAAATCTTAAATCCATAGCGAAGGAGAATTTAATATGGCGGAAAAAATTTAAGTGAGGAACAAAACTACGACATTTCAACGGCAGTCACATCAATAATACCGCTAATCGGCTTATTCGGAGCTGTACTGATTTAATAAAAAGAAGGATCATATATGAAAAAAGCAACAAAACCTA
>CAZBNY010000001.1:0-37287 GCA_964493235.1 uncultured Lachnospiraceae bacterium | reverse complement strand
CTAAACGAAAAAATTTGATATAATTATCATTGCCGTTGTAATAGCGGCGGCGGCCATACTTTACGCCGGAGGCGTGTTTTCGCCAAAGAGCGAGGGCGGCGAGGCCGTGATCTATGTTGACGGAGACGAGTACGCAAGGCTTCCTTTGGACGAGGATACAAGCCTCAGAGTGGAGACGGCAGAGGGATATAATGATGTGGTGATAAAGGACGGCTATGCCGACGTCATTGACGCTGACTGCCGAGACGGACTTTGCGTAAACCAGAAGGAGATAAGCAAGCTCGATGAAACGATCGTGTGCCTGCCGCACAAGGTCATTGTTGAGATAGAGTGATTTTGGAGGGACTATGAGCAAAAAAGTTGCTTTTTACGGAATATTCGCCGCATTGGCTATTTTGATGGGATATGTGGAGGCAATGGTACAGATGCCGATACCTGTTCCCGGGATCAAACTGGGACTGGCGAATGTAATAGTCGTCATTGCGATGTATTTTATGGGAAATAAAGCCGCGATAGGCATAAATATTATCCGAGTGCTTATTTCAGCGCTGCTTTTTAACGGCTTTTCAGGCTTTTTATACAGCCTGTCGGGAGCGGCGGCAAGCTTTATCGTAATGGCTTTGGCAAAGAAAATAAGATCCTCCGGAATAATAGGTGTAAGTGTTCTTGGCGGCGTAACGCACAACATTGCCCAGATAGGGGTCGCGGCACTCGTGCTGAACACGCCCGGACTTATGTTCTATGTTCCGGCGCTGCTTGTCGCCGGAGCGGTGACGGGGATCGTCATCGGCATTGTTTCCAAATACTGCCTTGAGCATATTGAAAAGGCCGGCTTGAAGTATTAAAGATGTATAAAACAGCTTGTTTTTGCATATCTTGTTTATATCTGAGAAAGCTGTACAAATTTGGAGGTATGCGGAAATGAGAAGGTCAAACGATGATGAGATGAAAAGGGAAGGAAGGGCGATTTTAGACGCCATTGAAAGGATAAAAGAGGAATTGGCGGCGGCAAGAATGAACTTTGATATGGCGACCGACGATTCGCTTATAGACAGCTATATTTATGAAATATCCGCTCTTAACAGCAGATACCGGTATTATTTAAAAAAGGCCAAGGGCTGCGGTCTTATCGCCGAAGGCTTTGACGAGATAACTGCTTAAGGGGGAGTTTTTATGGATAGCGCGTCAGTTATAGCCGCTATGATTTTTATTTGTATAGGGATACTGATGATAATGGTCTTTTCCAATACGATAAAGGCCGTTATCAGGGTCGTTATCGGGGCCGCTGCGGGAATGGCGGGGATATACGCGCTAAATATGATGTTCCCGTCGGTCAATATAGGCATAAATATTGTGACGGCCGCGGTAACGGGAGTGTTGGGAGTTCCCGGATTTGTGGTGCTTGTACTTGCCGGAGCCATTCTTTAGATAAAAATTAGTAAACTTGACAAAGTTTTAGCAAACTTATATAATAAGTTAACAGCATAGTTTACAAATGTGTCCGGCGATATCATTGTAATTTTGGAGTTGAAACGGTTGTTCCATGATTTTCTGAAAAATTTTACTGAGGAGCTTTCAAAGAGGCAGTTTGCCTTGCTGTCGAATATGGCCTGCGCTGTGTTTGTGAAGGACGAAAGTCCTGTGCTTTACTTTGTGAGCGCTGTTGATTTTGACAAAATTTCTCCGGAGATATATGAAGAAAGTCTGAACGCCATGCTGGCGGACGCTTTGGACAGAAACAAAACCATATTCAATAATGTAATATGCGTCAACATTTTGTATTCGGCTGATACTGCGAAAGCCTTGGCCTTCGCGGACGCCAGGGAGCCTGTCCGTGAAGGGAAAATACATAATGTATGGTGGTATACCGAAGGAAGTA
Organism: uncultured Lachnospiraceae bacterium; assembly: GCA_964493235.1. GTDB lineage: Bacteria > Bacillota > Clostridia > Lachnospirales > Anaerotignaceae > Metalachnospira. The sequence goes on along the minus strand of CAZBNY010000001.1, from coordinate 35,408 downwards.
ATTTATACTTCGGAAACGGTCAGCCGGACAGGATCTACGGCATAGAGGACTGCGTAAGAAGGGCTCTGCGAAACGGGAGCGAAGCCGACACAAGATCCATAGGTGAGATAAATTCGGAAGTGTCACGGGCATCGGGACTGAAGGAAAAAAGCAAGTATCCGGTTGTCATTTACGGAATTCTGGCGGTGAATATAATTATATTCATAATACAGACGCTGGCGGGTACGGAGAATTTATTTATTGCAGACTTTGGTATAAATAACGCGCTCATTTTTCAAAGAGGTCAGTATTACCGCCTTATCACGTATATGTTTATCCACAGCGGAGCAGAGCATATAGCGTTTAATTCGGTCTCGCTGTATATTTACGGAAGCCGTGTCGAAAAATATTGCGGAAAATTGCAGGCTGCCGTAATATACATATTTTCCGGAATAACAGGAGGACTGATTTCCGCGCTGTTTAACGACGGATATGCTGTCGGCGCGTCAGGAGCCATATTCGGCCTTATGGCGGCAATGCTTGCCGTTACAAGAAGGACAGGACAGAAAATAGACGGACTGAGCTATATGACGATGCTTGTGATTGCCGTGGCAGGCATAGGCATGGGTTTTCTTGAAACAGGCATTGATAATTTCGGCCACATAGGCGGATTTATAGGCGGCCTTATATCTGGAACGGCACTTTGCAGGCCTAAAAAAGAATAATGAGGATATAATCAGGTATATTAATAGTATGATTGATATACGGAGTTGATTATATGATAGCCAATACCTGTAATTTAAACGAGGCGTATAATAAGATAGTCTCGGAATGTTATCCCGAAAGGGAGGCTGATATAAAAATAAGATGCGCTGAATATCTGAATGAGTATTGCAGACGGAAGCGCATTATGATAACCTTGGCGGACGAGCGTTTTTTCGACGATTATTTTACGAAATGGCTTCCCTATAAGGTGTGCCTGGAGGATAAAAGCGTGATAGAGACCTTTTATCCCGCGGCTGAAGAATATATCAGGCTGACCGATATGCTCAACGGAACATCGGTATATAAGAGATTTAAAAAAATAGAGCCAAGTGTCAAATATGAATCTGTCAGGCTCATGCTTTTAAAGAGGAGCATACTTGAATACAACAATAGCTTTGTTATATCCAAGCTGCCGTGTATAATAGACCTTGATAAGTACAGGCTGAAAAAGGCCGGTGAAAGAAACGAGGACGAAAGGGACAGCGGAAGATTTGCCGTTGAAAGCATATTTTCCAAAAACTCGGTGGTCCTGAATAAAATCAACGGCTGTGAATACTATATAAGGCTGTTTTTCAGCAGTGAGATAATGGGATTGATAAAGGAAAACGATGTTTTTGATATAAATATTGTCAGGAGCAGCCAAACCGGCAAATGGACACTTGAGGAAATGAACGGCTGCTACAAAGGACGAGGAAATACTTTTAAATGAGAAATAAAATTGATGAGATCAACACCAGGCTGGGCGCTGCTTCGGAGAAAAGGTTCCCGGGCAGAAGGGTCGTATATGGCGATGGTGACACAGCCTCAAAAATAATGCTTATCGGAGAGGCTCCGGGCGGCGATGAGGAAAAGCAGGGGAAACCGTTTGTCGGCAGGGCCGGCAAGAACCTGATGGATTTTTTGTCGGCGATAGATTTGGAGAGGAAGGATATTTACCTTACGAATGTGGTAAAGATACGTCCGTTCAGGCTGAGTGAGAAAACAGGTAAGCCTGTCAACAGACCGCCCAACAAAGAAGAAACGGCTTTTTTTGCCCCGTATCTCTATGAGGAGATAGAGGCGGTAAAGCCGGAAATGATCGTAACTTTAGGCAATGTACCGCTGAAAGCGGTTTTAAGGGACGAAGGAGCCCTTATCGGAGAATATCACGGAAGGCTCATACGCTTTGGGGAAAGCAGAGTTTTTCCGTTATATCATCCTGCGGCTGTAATATATAACAGAGGTTTGGAAAGCGTTTATTATGGGGATATTAAACGTCTTAAGACAATTTTCAATTTAGGGGAGATTATAATATGATAAAAAACAATGTTATGTTATCCGAGAAGGTAGCCGATCAAATTCTTAGAATGATAACAATTGAGAAAAGGTTCAACATAGGGGACAAGCTTCCAAATGAGAATGAGCTTTCAAGCGAGCTTGGAGTAAGCCGAACGACATTAAGGGAAGCTGTGAAATTTCTTATAGCGCATAACGTGCTGGAGATAAAAAGAGGAAAAGGAACCTTTGTAGCCGACAATAAGGAGCTTAACGAGGACTTTGGCCTCAGTGAGCTTGACAACCTTGTTATGGACGCTATGGATTTCTTTGAGACAAGGACAATGATCGAGCCTACAATGGCGAATTACGCGGCAAAAAGGGCAACAGAGGCTGACATAGAGAAGCTTACGGAGATAGACAGGATAATAAACCTGCATATTGACGATGTTGAGCTGAGAACAGTGTATGATCAGGAGTTTCATCTCGCGATAGCCAAAGCGACAAAAAACGAGTTTGTAATAAAAATAATGCCGATAATATTCTCCGGCATGAATATGAAACGTATATTTACGATCGTAAGCAGCGAGGTCAAGACATACACTATCGACGATCATAAGATGATACTTGAGTTCATTAAGCAGGGCGACGCGGCGGGAGCCGAGGCGGCCATGCGAATGCACATACTGCACGCTTATAATCTGGCAAAGGACGTAATAAAGAAATAGTGAAAAAACACGGCGGATCTCCGCCAATGCTCGAGAGTGTCGGAAAAGGCGGGGGTTCTTTTTTTCAAAATCCTGATTTTGACGAGTACAAACAGAGGTATGAACAACGGGGGTTATGGTATTTATGCCATAAAACCCCGTTATTTTTTTCTGACGTGCGGATCTCGGGAAACACTTTGTTTTGAGAACATTTCTCGCTGAGGCGTTTGACATAGAAAACATTTATAAAAAGCGGGGAATTCCCGAACGCTTTAAGTTTTCTTATAGCACCGACCGTTATGGACGGTTTGACATAAGAAAATAAATTAACGTATCGTATTTTTTAGGCCAAATGCCGGCGGAGACAGAAAACATAAAAAATAACGAATGCCTGTGATTTAAGCATTCGTTGTATGTTTTCCTATGGCACTGTCCATAATTTAGGAGTTGTTTATTTTTTTATTGTTATTGGCTTTGGGTCGTTTCCTGAGCTGTCCTCGGGCTCTTTAGCCAGTGTAAGCATTATGTCGCCGTAGAGGTCAGCCACATTGTTTTTCCAGTTGCGGCAGATTATCCTCGCCTGCTCCTTGGTGGCGACGTTTACGCTGATCTCCATGAGGGAGGTCGTCCCGTCGCTGTCATATACACCGCACTTGACAGTATACTCATTGTTCATTTCCTGAAAATAATTGGCGGTGACAGCGTATTCGGCCCTTATCCGTTTGGAGTTTTCCTTAGCGTATGTGTTAATGACTGTCTTGGCGTAATTTGAAATATGCTTTATGAAATAATTAAGAGTATCCTCGCCCTCGGTGGTGATGGTGTAGCGGGTGCTGTTATTCTCGGAGGTCATCTCAAGCAAGCTGCTTTCCACAAGCTCTGACAGATATTGCTGTACGCTGAAATAGTCCATGAGGTTTTTCTCAAGGGCAAACTGACAAATCTCGCTGTTTGAGAGCGGAATTTCGATTTTTTCAATTAAATACAATATTATGAGCTTATTTTCCGCCAAAGCTCGCGTATTGTCATACATACAGACCACCGCCGATAAATAAAGTTAGGATTATATTATAAACTATTGTCGATAATTATACAATTATCTATTTCAACAATTTTCCCTGATAACTTTCATGCAATTTCATTTTTCTGTGTATCTCATTGAGAACGCCTCTCTTATCCATACTCCATGCAGGCTGAACCAGTTCGTTTCGGTTTCCGTCTCCGGTAAGCCTGTGAATGACGACCTCCGGCGGAAGATGCTCGATCATATCAATAACCGTATCGGTATATTCGTCCCTTGTCATCACATGGAAGGGGTTCTCCATATACATCTCATGGAGCCTTGTGCCCCGTATTATGTGCAGAAGCTGGAGCTTGATGCCGTTAGTTCCGGCTGCGGCGGCAAACCTGACAGAGTTTCTCATATCGTCCCTTGTCTCGTTGGGAAGACCGAGAATTATATGAGTGACCGTTTCAATGTTTCTTTCTCTCAGCTTTTCCATAGCCGAAAGGTAGACCTCGTTTTTATATCCGCGGTTTATAAGCCAGGCGGTGTCCTCGTTTGAGGTTTGAAGGCCGAATTCGACCCAGAGATATGTTTCCCTGTTGAGCCTGTCCAAAAGCTCTATAACGTCGTCGCCCATACAGTCGGGGCGGGTGGCGATGGCAATGCCGCTGATATAATCGCAGGCAAGAGCCTCTCTGTATTTTTCCTCAAGCACCTCAACGGGAGCGTAGGTATTCGTAAACGCCTGAAAATACGCTATGTATTTTGCCTCGGGCCATTTCGCCGAAAGCTTTTCCTTTGAAATCTCAAGCTGTTTTGCGATAGGCAGCTCCGCCGATGGCGCAAAATCCCCGGAGCCGCTGCCGCTGCAGAATATACAGCCGCCCCTGCTTACTCTGCCGTCCCTGTTGGGGCAGGTGAAACCGGCACTTACAGACAGCTTTACAGTCTTTGCGCCAAGCTTTTCTTTAAGATGGTCGCTTAACGAGTTATACGGTTTCATAAACATACCTCCACAATATATAATAACCTTTTTTATCGGGTTTGTAAAATTTAATTTTATGTGCTATCATTAATTGGAAAGGCGGTGACACAGATGGACGACTCAATGGTGCTCGATGGCAATGTCGAGGATATTATTTTTTATAACGATGACAACGGATATTCCGTGTTTGATTTCAAGTCCGAGGACGGCGATGAGATAATCTGTGTCGGGACGATACCGCAGATAAGAAAGGGAGACACACTGAAGCTGACAGGCTCGATGGTGATACACCCGACATATGGACTTCAGTTCAAGACGGAGTTTTACGAAAGGACGGTCCCTACGACGGCGGCCGCCATAGAGAAATATCTGGCCTCCGGCGCGGTAAAGGGAATAGGCCCAAAGACGGCGAAAAAGATAGTGGATAAATTTGGCTCGGCCACCTTTTATGTGATCGAGGAAAAGTTCGACAGACTGGTGGAGATAAAGGGTATAACCTATGACAAGGCCCTTGCGGTACATAATTCCTTCTGCGCCCAGAGGGACGTCAGGAAGGTGATGCTGTATTTGCAGGAGTTTGGTGTAACACCGGCCCTCGCCATGAAAATATATAAGAAATACGGATATAGAACCGTTGACATAATAAAAGAAAACCCCTATAGACTGGCCGAGGATATAATCGGAGTCGGTTTTAAAACGGCGGACAGGATAGCCTATTCGATGGGCATTACGCAGGATTCGCCAAACAGGATAAAAGCGGGCATAAAATATATACTCAATACCTCTCTGACTGACGGCAACGTCTTTATGCCGAAGGAGCTGCTGATAAAGCAGGCCGGGGAGATACTTTCCGCTGATGAGGAGATCGCGGAATACTGTCTGCGTGAGATGCAGATAGAGCATAAGGTAATAAACGAGAAAGTAGACGGCATAGACGCGGTCTATCTCACGCCGATGTACTATACGGAAACGGCAGCGGCAAAGAAGCTGCTGGAGCTGTCGTTTTTCCATGACGACGCCGATTTAAACAGGATAAATGAAAAAATAGACGCCGTTGAGGACAGGACGGGGATATATCTTGCCAAACAGCAGAGGCAGGCCGTAATAGAGGCCATGCAGGAGGGCGTGCTCGTAATAACCGGAGGACCCGGAACCGGTAAAACGACTATAATCCATACGATAATAAAAATATTTGAGAGCGCCGGAATGGAGGTCGTTCTGGCGGCGCCTACCGGCAGAGCGGCCAAAAGAATGACGGAAACAACGGGTATAGAGGCCAAAACCATACACCGTATGCTCGGCATGGCCTACGCCGACGAGGACAGCGGCAGGCAGAGGTTTGAGAAAAACGAGACCGAGCCTATAGAGGCCGATGTTGTCATAATCGACGAGGTATCAATGGTCGATATGCAGCTTTTCAACAATCTGCTTAAGGCCGTTGAGCCCGGGACAAGGCTTATACTTGTCGGGGACGCTAATCAGCTCCCGTCGGTCGCGGCCGGTAATGTCCTTAAGGATATAATAAAGAGCGGCAAAATAAAGGTCGTGCGCCTGACCGAGATATTCAGGCAGGCAAGGGAGAGCGCCATAGTTATGAACGCCCACAGAATAAATGAGGGCACAGAGCCTGTAATGAACGCCAAGGACACTGACTTCTTTTTTGTCAACGCCCAGTATTCGCCGGAGATCCCCGATAAAATAGTCGAGCTTATTACAAAAAGACTGCCGGGCTTTACGGGTGTGGATTCCTTCAGCGATATGCAGGTGCTTACGCCCATGCGTAAGGGAGCGATAGGGGCGGCCGGACTTAATAAGACACTCCAGCAGGCGCTCAATCCGCCGTCGGAAAGCAAAAAGGAATACGAAACGTCAACCGGCGTTTTCCGAGAGGGCGATAAGGTAATGCAGATAAAGAACAATTATAATATCGCCTGGAAGATAGAAAACGACAGTGGAAGGATCGTAGATGACGGAACAGGAATTTATAACGGCGATATGGGTATCATCAAAAGCATAAATAAGCAGGCCGAGACGGTCACGGTGGTTTTTGACGACATGAGACAGGCGATTTATGAGTTTACGGCCCTTGAGGAGCTGGAACTGGCTTATGCCGTAACGATACACAAGTCGCAGGGAAGTGAGTATCCCGTCGTGATAATACCTATACACAGCGGCCCGCCGATGCTTATGTCCAGGAACCTGCTTTATACGGCCGTAACGAGGGCGAAGAAATTTGTAGTTATTGTCGGACTTAAAAGCGCTGTCAACCGAATGGTGGAAAACGACAGGGAAATAAGCAGGTATTCCGGCTTCGCCTACAGGCTGGAGGGTCTGTATGACTTTATGCTGGAAAACTCGGAGACTTCGAGGGTGAATGACAATGATGAAATATCTTTTTAAGCTGATATTTCCCGAAAGATGCGTGTTTTGCTCAACGCCGACCAGGCTGCACAGCCAAAATCCCTATGTATGTGAGAAATGCGCCGCCAATAAGCCGTACTTAAACAGACGGGCGGAGCTTACCGAGGAGAAAACGGGCCATATCAGAGGGATAAGCGTGTTCAGATACGACGCGGTCAGGGAAACGATATTCAAGCTGAAATATGACGGCTATAGGCAGTATGGGAAAATAATGGGCAGTCTTATGGCCGACTATGTTATGGAAAACAACATCGAGGAGTTTTTATCGGCTGATATGCTCGCTCCGGTCCCTCTTTGGAGGGATAAGGAGAGGGAGAGAGGCTTCAATCAGGCGGAGCTGCTGGCTGAGGCGATCTCGGAGAAAATTGGTGTGCCGTGCGTTGGCCGACTGATATTCAGGGTAAAAAATACTGTTCCGCAAAATGGCCTGGGACATGATGACAGACGGGCAAATATGATCGGCGCCTTCAAGCTGAACGGAAAATATTCGGTCGAGGGCAAGCGAATAGTGCTTGTAGACGACATATATACTACGGGAAGCACTGTGTTTGAATGCGCCAAGGAGCTTTTTGGACATGGGGCCGGGGACGTGGTCTATCTGGCGCTGTCATCTCCGGGAAAGCATTTTGAAATGCCGGAGTATGAGGGTAGAGAGCTTTTAAAAGAAATAGATATAGACAAAATTTGAGCCGGGACTATGAATCCCGGTTCGGTTTTATTATTCTGATATATTCGTTATTATCCAGCCGTTCTGCGATTTAGTAAACTCGACTGTATATGTCCCGTCAGACTCTCCGAAATAAATAGCACCAACGGAAACCGTGCATTTTTCGTCATTTTCCTCGATCAGCTTAAGGCTGTCCATGTCCAGCTCACAGGCTCCGTAGCCTCTTGAGCCTCTGCGGAGATAAAGAGCGCCGTCATATTCCAAGAAGTCATTGTGGAAGTACCTGTCTATGATTTCGTCCGACATATATTTTTTGAGATTTTCCCTGACCTCGGAGTTGGTCTTGAGATTTTTGACCGGATAGTAGTAGGAATCCGTCGGATCATTGTAGCAGTCGGAAAGATCTATTGATTCCCACAGACCGTAGATACGAGCAGGAGAATCCTTTCCGTCGTCATAGGCGGCCTCGCTCTCATATACCGCTGTGTAGCAAAGGTCGAAATCAACATCGGCTCCGAATATTTCCAAAATGCAGGAATTCAGCATGTCGATATTTGGCTCGACCTCCGCTAAGGTACCCTCATAGACCGTGGGGAGAACGCTTATTTCGTGTCCCATTTTCATATCATTTTCATTAGAAACCCAAGCGGTCAGCGTGGTGCTGTCCCAAATTACAGCATAGCCGAATTCTTCCGCGAGATAGCGTATGGGCGCGTATGTCCTGTTGTCCCTGATGATCGGCATGGTGTCCATTTCTCCGACCCGGCTTCCGCTGCCTGCTGATGAGCCGTCATCACCGGAACCGCTGAAATAGGATGTATAGGTCTTAGAGCCTATAGTAAAAACTACTTTATAATCTGTAAGCCGGCATTTGTCTTTTCCCAAATAACTGCCGCAGGAAGCCCCGTTTCCTATCTCAAACCGGCCTGAGAAGGACGCTGTTTTTTTGCGTGCCGTTCCATTCGACTGTAAGATTCATGGCATCGGCCACTGCCCTGAGCGGTACGAGAGTACGTCCGTTTTCATCGATAAAAGGCATTGCGTCGGTAAACTCAACGGGAACGCCGTTTACCATTACCGTGACCTTTTTATCGGCATAGACTGTGCTAAGGCAGCTGATGGATATGACCGCGGCTGATATAAGTCCCACTAATTTATTCATATTAACAACACCTTAATTATTGTAATTTTTCCCTCATGTCAATATATGATATCCTAAATATCATACTAGCAAAATATTTATAAAAAACAATTAACAAATTCTTAAGCCGGCCCAACACCTTAATTCAAGTAATTATATTGACGCTTCTTGAATAAATTGTTTAAAGGGATCGTCCTAAAATACGAAGGGAGAGTTGATAAAATGAACTGGCACAGCAAAACGGCCGATGAGACAGCTCTGCTGCTCAACACAAAGCCGTCGATGGGATTAAGCGAGACGGAAGCGGAGAAAAGGCTTGAGGAATACGGCGAGAACACAATAGGAGGAGACGTCAGGCACAAGAGCTTTTTGAGAAAATTTTTTGAGCAGCTAAACGATATAATGATAATCATACTGTTGGCCGCCTCGGCGGCCTCCCTCGGGGTATCGTGCATACAGGGCAAGGCTGATTTTACCGACTCGCTTATAATAATAATGATAGTCATACTCAACGCGGTGATGGGTGTCGTTCAGGAAAGCCGTGCCGAGAAAGCCATAGATGAGCTTAGAAAGCTGACCGTGCCCCACGCGAGGGTACTCAGGGGAGGACACATAAAAGAGATTTCCTCCGAGAAGGTAGTGCCCGGCGACGTCATCGTGCTGGAGGCGGGTGATATGGTATCGGCGGACGCGAGGCTCATAGCCGCCGTTGAGCTGAAAACAGACGAGTCGGCCCTGACAGGCGAGTCTATGCCGGTAACAAAGGAGCCTTCGGTGAAGCTGAGGGAGGACATTCAGTCGGCGGATATGAAAAATATGGTGTTTTCGTCCACCTATGTGACGGCGGGAAAGGGCAGAGCCATAGCTGTTTCAACGGGAATGGATACCGAGGTCGGGAAGATAGCCGCTATGATAGCCGAGGACGGAGAGACGGAGACGCCGCTGCAAAAAAGGCTTGACGGCACCGGAAAAATACTGGGACTTTCGGCGATAGCCATATGCGCGCTTATTTTTATAATAGGAATGATCAGGCATTATGAGCCGTTTGATATGTTTATGACCTCGGTAAGCCTCGCTGTGGCGGCCATACCGGAGGGACTGCCGGCCATAGTGACGATAGTGCTGGCGATAGGTATGCAGACCATGTCAAAGAAAAACACGATTGTGCGTACACTTCCCGCCGTGGAGACCCTTGGCTCGGCCCGGGTGATATGCACTGACAAAACCGGTACTCTGACAAAAAACAAAATGAAGATCGTCAAGGTAACTGACTCGAGGGAAGGGACAAGTCTTAACAGCAAGAAGTTCATACTGCGGCTGGCGGCCATGTGTACGGACTGCTATTATGAGGACAGGCATCTTGTGGGCGAGCCGACGGAGCTGGCAATAGCGGAGGCCGCCGAGGAAATGGGAGAACGCAAGGAAAGACTGGACGGGATAATGCCAAGGGTCATGGAGATACCGTTTTCGTCCGAGAGAAAGATGATGACGACCGTCCATGATTTCGGAAACGGAAAGCATCTCTGTATCACAAAGGGAGCGCCGGAAAAGGTCATCGCCATATGCGCATCGATGTCAGATGGAACAAGGATAGATGAGAGCGAGAGAGTGAGAATACTCGGAATAAACGAGACTATGACATCATCTGCGCTGCGAGTTTTGGCTGTAGCCTATAAGGAGCTCGGCAAAAATGACAGGGGATATGAAAAAAATCTTATATTCGCCGGACTTGTCGGAATGATAGACCCGCCGAGAGACGAGGCCGCCCGGGCCGTCTCTGAATGCGCAAGAGCCGGAATAAAGGCGGTAATGATAACCGGTGACAACGCCCTTACGGCTGAGGCCATAGCGGAAAAGACAGGAATATATAAAGAGGGCGACAGGATAGTTACGGGCGAGGAGCTTGACAAAATGAACGATACCCAGCTTGAAACCATTCTGGAGAAAATATCGGTATTCGCCAGAGTATCGCCGGAGCATAAGCTGAAAATAGTAAACGCCTATAAGAAAAAAGGCAGGATAGTGGCCATGACAGGCGACGGGGTAAACGACGCGCCGGCACTCAAGGCGGCGGACATAGGCTGCGCTATGGGGCGGAACGGGACAGATGTGGCGAAGGGAGCGGCTGACATGATAATAACCGACGACAACTTCGCGACTATAGTCAGCGCGGTGAAGGAGGGCAGGGTGATATACAGCAACATAAGGAAGGCCGTGCATTTCCTGCTGTCCAGCAATATAGGCGAGATACTTACAATATTTACCGCTATGGTTTTCGGCTGGAGCACTCCGCTGCTTCCCATACATCTGCTGTGGGTAAATCTCATAACGGATTCGCTTCCGGCTATCGCTCTTGGACTTGACCGGCCGGAGGAGGACGTCATGGAGGCCAAGCCGGTCACCTCGGACAAAAGCCTGTTTTCGGGCGGACTGGGACAGAGGATAGCCTTCGAGGGAGTGATGATAGGCTTTTTAGCGCTGATTGCCTTCGGAATAGGCCATAAATACTATGACAACGGCGAAATACATGACGTCAGCAGAACTATGGCCTTTGCCGTTTTAAGCATATCCCAGCTTGTCCACGCCTTCAATATGCGTACTGACAGATCGATTTTCAAAATACATATATTGAGCAATAAGTTTCTTTGCCTTGCATTTGTTGCAGGACTGGCTATGCAGGCCTCGGTCATAATGGTTCCCGCACTGGCGGGCGTGTTTACCGTGACGGCGCTGAATATAAAACAGTGGGCCATAGTGATGGGGCTGTCATTTGTGCCGATATTGTTTGTAGAGCTTGAGAAAGCCGTATTGAAAGAAAAAAACCGCGTTGAGTAACCAAAACCTGTCCTTTGAATATTATATATAAAAGGACAGGCAAAGCGGTGAGAAGAATGAGAAGGCTTGCTGAAAAATACTACAGGGAAGGCTGTCCATGCGGACAATGTATAATAAAGGCCGCCGATGTTAAGTATCATCTGGGACTTAAAGGAGAACTGCTTAAGTCGGTATCGGCGGCGGGAAACGGCTTTGGCTATGGAGGGCTGTGCGCCGCCTCGGCCTCGGCCATACTTTTATTTGGACTTATGTTTGACGGGGATACGGCCAAGAGCTTAAGGATAGCTTTTCTTGAGCGGTTCAGGGGAATATACCGTTCCTTAAACTGCTGCTCCATATCCGGCGACTGTGAAAAAATAGTGGCCGACGCAGCGGATATAGCTGACCGGCTCATATTGCCGAGTTTAAACCTCATCTGTCTCGACAGAAGGTGAGCCGGTATCGGCGGCGGTCCGGAGCGAGACTTCCCGCGGCTGTGATATACGGGCGCGGAGGGTCTCGTTTTCTTTCATAAGAGAGTTGTATTTGGCTCTCCATCTGGCCGCGACAGCCGCTATCTCCTCGTTGCGCTTCGCCAGAGTTTTGGAGAGCTCACTGAGCTGGGAGCTCATGGAGGAGAGCTGCTCCTCATATTCGGCCGCTCTGAGAGAGGTGTCCTTACGGACGGCGTCCGGCTCGGGTCTTTGAGAAGGCGCCGCGGTTTTCCTCGGGATAAAGGAGGGACATATATCCGATATTACGGGAAACGTCAGTGACGAGATGTCTATAATGGTTTCGTCGGCCGCGAAGCTGTCAAAGCCGCAGAAATCCATGTATTCGGCCTTAAGGCAGGACGGAGTTATTCCCGAGCCGAGGTTTTTAGCCGATGAAAAGGCTTTGCCGCCCTCGTCGGAATACATCACATAGGACTTCGCGTCGTTATATATAAGGGCATAGAGCCTGCTGTCGTACAGAAAGAGCGAGCAGCTGCCGGAAAGCTGACCCTCCCATATTACTTTCGCCCTCGACTGTACTCCGGCCCTTATGCCCTTATATATGAGCTGGGACGAAAACATACCCTGGGCCAAATATAAAATATGGCAGTCCTGACCTTTTGTGAGTATCGATATATCGGAGCAGGGAAGATTGGTGGCCAAAAGGTTTTCGGCTTCCGAAACGCTGCCGTCCGTCAGGCTCAATGTGCGGAAACGGATCGTTTTGTCAGAAAGACGATAGTATACCCGTACTTTATCCGGGCTTTCCCGACCCGTGAAATATGGAGAGGAATGGAAGGGCATTATATCGGCTATTTTTGACGGGGCGGACCAATTTTCCTTTTTCATGGAGCGAGCGTATAAACCCTCGTTGCCGGCGCTGTCCTTGACGCTGTAGAGCAGATGGACGGATTCGCCCATAGAAAAGAAGGACAGCTTCGTGCAGTTGGGGTCGAAGTCCTTTGACATTGGTCTGGATACCCAGCGGACGAAATTATAGTAGCAAAGGTGTATCCCTCCCATGCCGCCAAGCAGAAGATATATCCCGCTCATGTCGGCCCAAAGGGAGAAGCCGGGCGAAACATTGTCCATTATCTTTACTGTGTTTTCTGACATATCCGTGTCTATCTGACGGCAGAAGATCGAGCCGGAGCTGTGATAGAATATAAATAAACGATTGTCATTTGTACGAATGGCCTTGATACTTTGTGTCTGCATTTTATCACCTCTGAATATTATATTTGAGAGAATGAAAAAACTTGACGAATTTGAGGAATTTCTAAATAAACGAAAAAAGACTCCCCGGGGCTTGGGCCGCGATACCGGGACATCTGTCGGGCGGCGTATAGCATAGGGAGCCGTTTATTTTTTGCCAAGTGTTGTAAGATAGTCGGTCAGGAGCCGTGTATATTTAGAGAAAAGCGGAAGCTGACTTCTGCTGAGATCGTTTCTTACCCAGTCGAAAACAAGTCCGATAAGCGAGTAGGAGCAAAGGTCCGCTATAAAATCTACATCGGGACCAAGGTCGGGATCATTGCCGATATGCTCCCTGACTATCTCAAACATGATAGGCTTTATCCAGCATTTGAGCATTCCCATTATATGCTCCTCGCTGAAGGAATGGAACGTGTTTATAATAAAGTTTTTGTTGTTCAGTATGTACTCCAATATAAGGTCGTATTTGTGAAATTCAGCGCAGGGATTATATACTCTTTCCCGAATGTCCTTTGTATCGTCAAGGTAAAGCCATTCAAGAAGGGCATAAGTATCATGGAAATGATAGTAAAACGTCTGACGGTTGAGACCGCACAGGTCTGTTATGTCCTTGACCGCTATTTTATCCAGAGTATTTTTCTCCATTAGTTCCTTAAGAGCCGACGCTAAAGCTCTTTTTGTCGCCAGTGACATATTGACCGCCTCCCTCTGCCAAATGATCGATTATATTATATCACAAATAAAAAACACGGCGCAACCCCGCAAAAAAAGCAGAGACGGCGGCCGGCCGTCTCTGCGGAGGAAGGGGGGAGTTATTTTGACTCGCTTTCAGCGAGCTTTTCAAGCAAAATGTTGCTTCTTTCGATAAATGAAGTCATCTGCTCCGAGCTAAGGGGTTTCTGTCCCATGAGGGCAAGGTCGTAGACCTGCTCGCAGATGAGTTTGGTCTCCTCCTCCTTGCCCGGAATATTTTTAAGCTCCTCAAGAGTCTTAATGAGCTTGTTGCTGCCGTTTAATACAAGCGTTTCCTCAACTGATGTGTTTCCGTAGAGCGCTTTGAGAGAGTCGTCATACTTGTAGGTCTCGAGCATATCCATCAGACGTCTTTCCCTTTCGGAAAGGAGTATCATGGCGGAGATGGAATCTGACTTGAGGTTTTCTACTCTTACGTTGAGCTTGTCCTTACCGAGAATGCCGGCAAACAGGGTTTTGAATTCGCTGTTCAGTGTCTCATTTGTCTCTCCGTCGCCTTTAAGCGTGTCGGACAGGTCTGAATCTATTCTCTCCATCGTGAACTTGCCCTCAGCCCTGTACTCGAGGTAATTCACAAATGGCTTGTCAATGGCCGTAGGCAGAACGATCGCCTCCATGCCCTGACTCTTGAAAAGGTTGATATACTGTATCTGCTGATTTTCGTCGTTTACATAGTATACCTTGTTTCCGTTCTTTTCTTTGTTGTCCTCTATATATTCATCAAGCGTCTTATGCTTGCCGTCCGTTGTCTTGTAAAGGAGGGAACCCTTGATCTTATCGTAAAATTTTTCTTCCTTCATGCTGCCGTACTTGAAGAAAAGGTTGATATCATCGCAGAATTTCTCATATTCCTCTCTGTCGTTCTTGAACAGGCTGTTGATCTTGTCCGCCACCTTTTTGGAAATATAGGTAGACATCTGAGAAGCGTAGCCGTCGTTTTGCAGAGCGCTTCTTGATACGTTGAGCGGCAGATCGGGGCAGTCAAGCACGCCCTTCAAAATAAGAAGAAATTCGGGAATGACCTCTTTTATATTATCCGCGATATATACCTGATTAGAATAGAGCTTAACGATACCGTCTACAGCCTCCATGTCGCTCATCAGACGTGGAAAGTAAAGTATTCCCTTAAGTCTGAACGGGTAGTCCATGTTCAAATGGATCCAGAAAAGAGGATCCCTCATATCTCCAAACATATGGTGATAAAGCTCCTTGTACTGGTCGTCGGTACATTCAGAGGGCTTTCTCAGCCAAAGGGGATTTGTCTCGTTAAGGGGAAGCTGCTCGGGTTCTTCTTTCTTTTCCTCTGAGTCCTCACCGTCTTCTTCGTCTTTGTCCTTCTTAAGAACTTCCGCAAGCTCGTCAGCCGAAGTTACGGTTTTAGCGGTTCCCTCCTCAGAACTATCGTCTCCATCTTCCGCTCCTTTCTCGTCATTGTCCGCTGTGTCGAAATAAATTTCAACAGGCATATATTCGCAGTATTTTTTGAGAGCGTCATATAATGTGGCCTCGTCGGCGAACTCCTCGCCGTCCTTGCCGAGATACATAGTTATCGTTGTGCCGCGTACTTCTCTTGTGCCGGCCTCAAGCTCATAGTCTACTCCGCCGTCGCAGATCCATTTAGCGCTTTCCGCGCCCTCCTGATATGACAGGGAGTCTATCTCCACCTTGTCGGCAACCATGAACGCCGAATAGAAGCCAAGTCCGAAGTGTCCGATTATCTCATTGTTCTCGTCCTCTGTCTTTTCGCCGTATTTGGCCAAAAAGTCGGCGGCGCCTGAAAAGGCGATCTGATTGATATATTTTTTAATCTCGTCAGCCGTCATGCCTATACCGTTATCGATGACCTGAATTATTTTCTTTTCGGGATCGCATACGACATGAATGCTGAATTTCTCATCGGCGGGGATATTGTCTGCCTCGCCCATTATCATAAGTTTTTTGAGCTTAGTCACGGCGTCGCAGCCGTTTGATACTATCTCACGGATAAAGATGTCCTTGTCCGTATAGAGCCACTTTTTTATTATAGGTAAAAAATTTTCACTGTTTATGGAAAGATTTCCTTTTTCCTGTTGCATTGTTGAATTACGCCTCCGTTAAATCTGATTTCTGATTTTATTGTATCACCAAAAAAGTAATTGTCAAGAAAAAATTAGCACTCAAATTAAATGAGTGCTAACAATTAATTGTTTTTTAATCTTTTTATGCCTTTTGGTCTTATTCCGCTATAATAATGCCGTTGTGCCTGAAAAATCTCCGGGCGTACTCGTCCCAAGTCCTCTCAACTGCCTTGTCCATAGCGAATACCTTTTCCGAGCTGCCGGTAGAGATAAAAAGAGTGTTGCTTTCAAAAAGTATATTAATGAAGAGGGCGGCGGCGTTTTTATGTATTTTCTCGGCCGCCTCGGGTGAGGGGGAGAGAACTATTTTCATATATCCGGGCAGGCGGTTCCCCTTTATAAGCTCGAAAATAACAGGACGCATATCTCCCCATGAGGCGTATTTCTCAAGGCTTTCCTGTTCGTCAGAGTCGAACCAGTTTTTGTCCAGCGTACAGTCTATCTCAAAAAGCACAGATGTGCGGAGGGCAACGCTCCTCACAAGAAGCCTGTCGAAGGCCGTACCCTTAAGAAGAAGGGACATGAATTGTTTTTTGTTTTCCACATTTCCGGATATCATAAAATTCTCCATTTATTTTAAAGGTTAAATTTTTCTTAAAACTAATAATACCACATAACTTTTCCAACAACAAGTTGCGTTCTCGCATTTTATAAATTATAATTACCTAAAGAAGCTGTCATACTGCCGCTTAAGGCCGGACGGCGAGAGGGATAGGAAATGCTTTTTAACTCATTTACGTTTATTATATTTTTCATAGCTGTTTCGGCGCTCTATTTTCTGCTGCCGCATAAGGCGAGATGGCTGTTGTTATTGGCGGCGAGCTGTATTTTTTATATGGCGTGGAACCCGTATCTCATAGTGCTCATATTGTTTACGATATTCGTAAACTATTTCGCGGCACTGCGCATCTACGCTGATAAAAGCGGGAAACGGAGAAAGCACATGCTTATACTGGCGATCGTCATTGACTTTGGCCTGCTTTTTGTGTTCAAATATCTCGGATTTATGAACGACACAATGCTTGCGCTTTTCGGGGACAGGTGGTCGATAAAAACGCTGAATATAATACTGCCGATGGGTATTTCCTTTTACACCTTTCAGGCGGCGGCGTATACGATCGACGTTTACAGAGGGGTCATAAAGCCGGAAAGGCATTTCGGCATATACGCCCTGTTTGTCATGTTTTTTCCTCAGCTTGTGGCCGGCCCTATCGAGAGGAGCGCCAACCTTTTGCCGCAGTTTTATAAAAAGCACCGCTTTGATCTGAACAGGATAGTCAGCGGAATAAGGATAATGCTTTGGGGATTTTTCAAAAAAATAGTCATAGCCGACCGGGCTGCCATAGCGGTAAACACTATATATAATTCGGCGGCGGATTACAGCGGGCTTTATCTTACGGCGGCGACGGTGCTGTTCGCCTTTCAGATATACTGCGATTTCAGCGGCTATTCCGATATAGCCAAGGGCTGCGCCAGGGTGCTTGGCTTTGACCTGATGGATAACTTCAAAAATCCGTATCTCTCAAAGAGCATTAAGGAATTTTGGAGAAGGTGGCACGTTTCGCTTTCGACCTGGTTCATGGACTATGTGTATATACCGCTGGGCGGAAGCCGTGAGGGCGAGGCTAAGAAATACCGCAATCTGCTTATAACCTTCATTGTCAGTGGACTTTGGCACGGCGCCAACTGGACCTTTGTGCTTTGGGGCGGCGTCCACGGAATATATCAGGTTATCGGACAGATAACGCTGAAGGCAAGAAATTCAATTAAAAAGAAGCTGCATATATATAACAATCCCCTCGGCGGAGTGCTCTCAACAATAGTGACCTTTGGTCTTGTATGCGTAGGCTGGGTGCTTTTCAGGGCAAATACGGCCTCGGACGCCTTATATATCATAGGACATATGGCGGAAAGCGTGACCGGCTGGTGGGACAGGCAGTATATATATGAGGTGCTGACGGGCATGGGACTTAATCTTTTTGAGATGCTGATGCTTGCGCTCGCGATACTGTTCCTTGCCGTTTCGGAAATATTATGCGGAAAAAATTCCGTATATGATGTGATCGAGAGAAAAAATACGGCCGTAAGGCTTGTATTCTATATAATTACGGCGGTATTCATACTGTCGGCGGGGGTATTCTATGAGGCGGGAGCGTTCATTTATTTCCAGTTTTAAGCCGGTTGCCGAAATACTTATATTTATTCTGTTGTTTTCGGCGGCGTATAAATTAATAGAGACAAAATACTCCGAGGCGGCCTCCAAAAACGTCGTCAACGCCTGGACAAAGAGCCGTTATGACGGGTTCTACGCCCTGGAGGAAAATACTGTTGATATGGTGTTTATCGGTTCGTCGCATTCCTACTGCACCTTTGATCCGGAGAATTTTGACAGCGCGCTGGGTACGCTTTCCTGGCAGCTTGGGACTCCGCTTCAGCACTATGACACAAGCCTGTATGTGCTGAAGGAGGTATATAAGACCCAATCGCCTAAGCTGGTCGTTCTGGATCTTTACTGGGATATGCTGGACGACGATTTTGAGATGAAGCAGGCCAACTCGTTTTTTGAGGTCGTAAGCGACGAGGTCAAGGAGGACTATATAAAAAATGTATTTCCTCTCAGCGAGAAGGTCAAATACAGTCTGCTGCCGATAAGGTACCAGCAGGATTATTTCGCCTACGAGGCGGCGGAGCTGGAAAAAGCGGCTCAGGATAGATTTGGCGTGTATGAGCCGGTCGCCGAGACCAACGGAGAGGAATATTATCTGGCTAAGGGCTATACCTACTGCGATACCGTGATCCCCGACAGCGAGCTGGACGAGACTAATCAGTTCAAGGGCTTTGACGGAAGCGCGTGGGAGGCGGATAACACACAGGTCGAGTACCTGAGACAGTTCGTGGAGCTGTGCGAAAAAAATGGCTCGGAGGTCGTATTCGTGACGGCGCCCATAGCCAATGTTTCTATGGACTTTATCAACGACTATGGCCATGTGCATGACGAGATGGCGAATATCGCCGAAAAGCTGGGAGTCAAATATCTGGACTTCAACATAGTTAACGCCGAGGAGAGTCTGCTGGAGCTTATCAATTTCAGGGACGACGCTCATCTCAATGACAGCGGGGTCAAAATAGCGGACGCCTATTATGTTGAATGGCTGAGGAATAATACAGAAACTTTTGGAAATAATAATGGGTAAGAGCGTTTTGCGCTATTGCAAAAGACAGCAAAATAGTGTAGATTATAGTAATAAAAACAAATACGGAGGGGCTATTAAATGGCAGAAGAAACAATTACATCGGTTGACGTAAAAGAAAATAACCTGAGCGGGACAGGAAACTTTATACATAGCTACATACAAGACGACCTGAAGGGAGAGCTTAATAAGCTCCATACACGTTTCCCCCCTGAACCCAATGGATATCTTCATATAGGACACGCTAAGAGCATATGCCTTAACTTCGGCCTGGCGAAGCTCTACGGCGGAAAATGCAACCTGCGTTTTGACGATACCAACCCTTCTAAGGAGGACGTGGAGTACGTAGAGAGCATTGAGAGGGACGTAAAATGGCTCGGCTTTGACTGGAACGGCGAAGTGCTTTTCGCCTCGTCATACTTTGATAAATTTTATGAGATAGCGGTAAATCTTATTAAAAACGGCAAGGCCTTTGTCTGCGACCTGACTGCCGACGAGATACGTGAGTACAGAGGAACCTTGAGCACACCCGGTAAGGAAAGTCCCTACAGGAACAGAAGTGTCGAGGAAAACCTTGATTTATTTGAGAGAATGAAAAACGGCGAGTTCCCTGACGGCAGCAGGACGCTGAGGGCGAAGATCGATATGGCGTCTCCCAACATCAATATGAGGGACCCCGTTATTTACAGGATCGCCCACGCCAGCCACCACAGGACGGGCAGCAAATGGTGCATCTATCCGATGTACGACTTCGCTCACCCTCTTGAGGACGCTATCGAGGGCATTACCCATTCCATATGCACAATGGAGTTTGAGGACCACAGACCGCTCTATGACTGGGTCGTAAGAGAGGCAGGCTACACTGTAAATCCGCCCAGACAGATAGAGTTCGCCAGACTTAACCTGACAAACACGGTAATGAGCAAGAGAAAGCTCCGCGCCCTTGTGGAGAATAACCTTGTTGACGGCTGGGACGACCCCAGAATGCCTACGGTAAGCGGTTTGAGAAGAAGGGGATATACACCCGAGTGCATAAGGGATTTCTGCGAGAGGATAGGCGTGTCGAAGGCGAACAGCCGTGTTGACGGCGCTCTTTTGGACTACTGTCTGAGGGATGATCTTAAGGCCAAGGCCAAGGTGGTCATGGCTGTCCTTGACCCCGTTAAGGTCGTTATCACGAACTATCCCGAAGGACAGATCGAGTTCATGGAGCTGGACAACAATCCCGAAAATCCCGAACTTGGCAAGAGGACTGTATCCTTCGGCAGGGAAATATATATTGAGAGAGAGGACTTCATGGAGGAGCCTGTCAAGAAATTCTTCCGTCTTGCTCCCGGCAAGGAGGTCCGTCTCAAGGGAGCCTATTTCGTGACCTGCACAGACTTCGTGAAGGACGAAAACGGCGAGATCACGGAAATACACTGCACCTACGATCCCGAGACAAGAAGCGGCTCAGGCTTCGAGGGCAGGAAGGTAAAGGGAACGCTTCACTGGGTATGCGCCGACGACTGCGTGACGGCGGAGGCAAGGCTCTATGACTATATGATGCTCGATAACCCCGACGATCCCAACGGGGAAATGATAATGAACCCCGATTCGATCGAGGTCAGAAGCAACTGCAAGATCGAGCCTTCAATAAAGAACGCGGCTAAGGGCGAAAGGTTCCAGTTTATGAGAAACGGATATTTCTGCGTAGACACCAAGGACACAACCGATGAAAAGCTTGTGTTCAACAGAATAGTTCCGCTTAAAAGCTCATTCAAAATAAACAAATAAAATTTAAAGGCGGACAAAGATCCGCCTTTAAGACTATAAAAAGGACTTCATGGGGAGTGATCTTATTTGGAGGATAACAGAGAATTTTTTGAGGAAGATAAAAGCAGATATGACACATACGACTATGTGAAGGACGCGGAAAGTATCGATACTAAATACGAGCCGTCTACAGCGGCTAAGGTACTGCTGGTGCTTATGGCTGTGTATCTCAATATAATAGGCGCGGTGATAGGGGTCATCGTAGGAGCCGTATATATGGGCAAAAGGGCGCAGGGATATAAAAGTTTCGGCAAGGTGCTGTTTATATTGAGCATCGTGTTCCTCGCTATGGATATTCTGTTTTGGGCGGCGCTTGGCATGATGGCCGGACAGTTTATAAGATTTTTCATGTTTTAAGAGGTCTGCGTATGAAAGAGGAATTCAGAAAAGCCTGCGTTGAGGAAAGAAAGGCCATGCCTGCGGAGGAAAAAGCCAGGGCGGGCAAAATAATATTTGAGAAGCTTATCGATTCAAAGGAATATGCCAAGGCGGACAAAATATTCATATACGTCAGCATGAAAAACGAGGCGCCGACAACGGACATCATAAACAGGGCGCTGGCCGACAAAAAGACGGTAGCCGTTCCGGTGTCGCTGAAAAACAGGGAAATGTTTTTTGTGAAAATAAACAGTCTCGACGGCTTTGTGAAATCAAAATTCGGTGTATATGAGCCGGTTTGTGAGCGCAAGGACGAGATAAAGCCGGATAAGGGCACTCTGCTTGTGGTTCCGGGAGTGGCCTTTGACAAAGAGGGCAGACGAATGGGCTACGGCGGAGGCTACTACGATACATATATAGAGAAATTCGGAATAGAGAACACTGCTGCTCTCGCCTTTGACATTCAGGTGAAGGACAGCATACCGTATGAGGATCACGACAAAGTAATAAAACTGATAATTACCGAGAAAAGACAAATAGGAGGGACAGCGTATGAGCAGGCTGATTGAGATGGGACAGGCGGCAAAGGACGCATCTGTCATACTTGCCAGGCTTAAAACACCCGAGAAAAACATGGCGCTTATCGCTTCGGCGGAGGCATTGGAGAAAAACATGGATAAGGTGCTTGAGGCCAATAGGGCCGATGTGGATAAAGCGATTGCCGACGGCGTAAAGGGAGCCTTTATAGACAGGCTGACGCTTACGGAGGACAGGATAAGGGAAATGGCCGACGGACTCAGGAACGTGGCCAAGCTGGACGACCCTATAGGCGAAGTGCTTTGGATGAAGACCCTTGACAATGGACTTATAATCGGCCAGAAAAGAGTGCCTATGGGAGTTATCGGAATTATTTTCGAGGCAAGACCTAATGTAACGGCCGACGCCTTTGGTCTCTGCCTTAAGGCAGGAAGCGCGGCTATACTCAGGGGCGGCAAAGAGGCCTTCAACTCAAATACGACTATAGTCAATATTTTCAGGGACGCCCTTGGGGAGGTAGGTCTGCCTGGAGACTGCGTACAGATGGTGGAGGACACGAGCAGAGAGACGGCCAATGAGATGATGAGACTCAACGGCTACATCGACGTACTTATACCGAGGGGCGGGGCCGGACTTATCCGGTCGGTAGTGCAGAACAGCACTGTACCGGTTATTGAGACAGGAACGGGCAACTGCCATACATATGTTGACGAGAGCGCCGACCTTGAAATGGCTGTCAATATAGTGATAAACGCGAAAACACAGCGTCCGGGCGTTTGCAACGCCTGCGAGAGCCTGCTGGTGCATGAGGCCATAGCCGATAAATTTATACCTATGGTGACTAAGGCGCTGAGAGAGAAAAAGGTCGAAATCAGGGGCGACAGGAAATTTGTCGATGAAGCCGGAGCCGTTCCCGCGACTGCCGAGGACTGGGGGACCGAGTACAATGACCTGATCATATCGGCGAGAGTGGTAAAGGACGTAGACGAGGCCATTGAGCATATAAGAAGATACGGAACAAAACATTCCGAGTGCATAGTTACGGAGAATTATTCCAATGCCCAGAAATTCCTTGACGAGGTGGACGCGGCGGCTGTCTATGTAAACGCGTCTACACGCTTTACCGACGGCGGACAATTCGGCTTTGGAGCCGAGATAGGCATAAGCACCCAGAAGCTCCACGCCAGAGGGCCGATGGGACTGAAGGAAATAACGACTACAAAATATATTATTTACGGAAACGGACAGATCAGATAATGAACAAAATAAATTATCAGAAAGAGCTGGACAAAATAATAGAGGAAAACAACGGCAGAAAGCCGACGCTTCTGCTGCATAGCTGCTGCGCGCCCTGCAGCAGCTATGTACTGGAATATCTGAGCCGGTATTTTGACATAACGGTGTTTTATTTCAATCCTAATATCTCGCCCAGGGAGGAGTATGAAAAGCGGGTGAACGAGGTAAAGCGGCTTATTGCCGAAATGCCGGCCTGCGCCGATGTCAAATTCATAGAGGGCAGATATGAGCCGAAGGAATTCTTTGACTGCGTAAAGGGTTTGGAGGACGCTCCCGAGGGCGGGGAAAGATGCCTGAAATGCTTTGAGCTGCGGCTTAGAGAGGCCGCCGAGACCGCGAAGGAAACCGGCTCGGAATATGTATGCACAACTCTTACGATAAGTCCGCTTAAAAATGCCGAAAACCTGAACCGTATCGGAGCGGAGCAGGCCGAAAGGCTGGACGTAAAATGGCTGCCGTCGGATTTCAAAAAGAAAAACGGCTACAAACGCTCCATAGAGCTGTCCAATGAGTATAATTTATTCAGACAGAACTACTGCGGCTGTGTTTTCTCAAAGCCTGACCGCTGAAAAATTTTTTCAGCGGTTATTTTTGCAAATAAAACAAATACCGCTAAACCCGGTCGTTTAGCGGTATTTGTATTATATGAGCCTGTATTTCTCATCTATTGTCCCGTCAAGGAATGAAAGTACATTTTCAGCCGATCTGATATTCATTTCCACAAAATTCTCCATCGTATAGGGAGCCGTATGCGGCGTAAGGATCACGTTGTCAAGGCCGACAAGGGCCGAGTCGGTGCATGGCTCGTTTTTGAACACGTCGATCGCCGCTCCGCCTAAATGACCGCTCAATATTGCGGAGCGGATTATATTTTCGTCGGCTATCTGCGCTCTGGATATGTTTATCAATATACTTCCTTTTTTCATTTTGCCGATCAGATTTTCATCAAACATTCCCCTTGTGGCGCCTGTCAGCGGCATATTTATCGAAACGTAGTCGCTTTCGGCCAAAAGCTCATCCAAAGGCATATATTTCACTCCATATTCGCTTTCCCAGCTTTCCCTGGGGTGACGGCAGTAATATAACACGTTCATACCGAAGGGGACGGCTCTTTTGGCTATCTCCTTGCCTATCCCGCCGAAGCCGGCAAGGCCGAGCGTATGGTTTTTGGCCCCGGAGGTCATCACTCTGTTCCATTTGCCAAGCTGCATCGTGCTGTTCTGCATATCTATTCTTCTTGAAAAATACAGTATGTATGCCATTACGTGTTCCGCAACGGCGCCCTCTACCGCCCCGACTGTCCTTATTACGGATATGCCGTGGCTTTTGCAGGCGTCAAGGTCAACATTGTCATAGCCTATGCCTCGGCGGGATATAAGCTTAAGGTTTTTGCAGCGGTCTATGACATTTGCGCTGTAGGGCTCCAGACCGGCAATTACAATGTCAGCATCATGGGCCGCGTCAATTATCTCTTTTTCGCGAGTTCCGTTTCCGAAGCCGTTTACGCTGAAGTCTGTAACTTCATGGCCGGCCGCCCTCAACAACTCAACGGCACGGCTGTCGTAGGCGGAAAAGTCCCTTGCTGTTATGGCTATTTTCATAAAAATCACTCCGTGAAATATTTTTTATCAGGCTCATTTCATTGTAATCCTGTCGGCACACGATTACAAGATAGTAATAGCTATGGAAAGCCACAGGTTTTTGACCGACTAAAATTTTGTTGATTGCCATAAGCACAAAATCCGTGCAATTGTCCAAAATATGTAGTATTATATATATTGATACACTATGCGAATATTTAGCCTATGAAATATTTATCGGCTGAAAGCACAGGAGGAATTTATGAGTAAAATTACTGTTCCCGATGAAATACTTATGCAGGTTGAAAAGCCGGCAAGATATATAGGAAATGAACTGAATATGGTAAAGAAGGACCCCGAAAGTGTGGATATAAGGTTCGCTTTCTGCTTTCCGGACGTTTATGAGGTCGGCATGTCCTGTCTCGGCCTGCAGATACTTTACTTCTTTCTGAACAGGAGGGAGGATACCTACTGCGAGAGGGCCTTCGCTCCGTGGACGGATATGGAGGGGGCCATGAGAAAGCATAATATTCCGATATATTCTCTTGAGACATTTACTCCGCTTAAGGAGTTTGATTTTGTGGCGTTCACTCTCCAGTATGAGATGTGCTATACAAATCTCCTGAATATGCTGGATATGTCCGATATTCCGATTTACTCAAAGGACAGGGGCGAGGACGATCCGATAATACTCTGCGGCGGCTCCTGCGCCTATAATCCGGAGCCGCTGGCTGATTTTGTGGACTTTTTCTATCTCGGCGAGGGCGAGGTCGAGTATGACCATATAATGGAGCTTTATAAGGAGCATAAGAAAAACGGCGGGACAAGGGACGAATTTTTATATAAGCTTTTGGACGTGCCCGGAATGTATGTGCCGAAATATTATGACGTTGAGTATAAGGACAACGGCGAGATAGCGTCGTTTACGCCGAACGACCCAAAGGCACCGAAAACGATAAAGAAGGTAATAATAACCGATATGGACAGCGTGTATTATCCGCCGAAAATGCTTGTGCCTCTCATCGAGACCGTGCATGACAGGGTAACGCTGGAGCTTTTCAGAGGGTGCATAAGGGGCTGCCGCTTCTGTCAGGCCGGCTTTGTATACAGACCGGTAAGGGAAAAGAACTATCAGACGCTTATAAAGCAGGCTCATTCGCTTATCGACGCCTCGGGTGATGACGAGATCTCGCTCGTTTCCCTGAGTACAAGCGACTATACCTGTTTTCATGACCTCGCCATCGGACTTTTGGACGACTTTTCAAAGGATAAGGTGAACCTGTCGCTTCCGTCGCTGCGTATCGACTCGTTTTCTCTTGACCTGATGGAGAAGATACAGGAGGTAAGAAAGAGCAGTCTTACCTTCGCCGCCGAGGCCGGTACCCAAAGACTCAGAAACGTTATCAATAAAAACCTGACCGAGGAGGATATTCTGAAGGGCTGTGCCCTGGCCTTTTCGGGAGCGTGGGAGAGGGTAAAGCTCTACTTTATGATAGGACTGCCTACCGAGACTGAGGAGGACTTAAAGGGAATTGCCGACCTGAGCGCCAAGGTGGTGGACAAGTATTATGAGATACCGAGGGATAAAAAGCCCAGACCCGTTACGGTTGTAGCCAGCAGTTCATGCTTTGTGCCAAAGCCATTTACGCCGTTTCAGTGGGACGCGCAGGACACGTATCAGGACTTTGCCGAGAAGGCTAAATTCGTAAAGAGCCACATAGCGAGAAAGCAGATAAAATACAATTATCACGACGCCAGGCTCAGCTCACTTGAGGGAGTAATGGCAAGGGGCGACAGGCGTGTGGGCGCGGTCATATATAAAGCATGGGAAAAGGGCTGCCGTTTCGATTCATGGTCGGAGATATTCAGCTTTAAGGACTGGATGGAGGCCTTTGAGGAAACAGGTGTTGACCCTGCCTTCTACGCCAACAGAAAGAGAAGCTTTGACGAGATACTTCCGTGGGACCATATTTCGATCGGGGTTTCAAAGCAATTCTTGGTAAACGAGAGATTAAAGGCCGAACAGGCCATAACTACGCCCAACTGCCGTGAGGAATGTTCTCACTGCGGTGCTGCGGCCTTTGGAGGAGGTGTGTGCTTTGAATCAAGAGAAAAAAATAAGATTTAAGTACAGAATAAAATATTCCAAAGGCCCCGAAGTCAGGTTTGTAAGCCATTTGGATCTGATGAGACTGTTCCAGAGGGCGGTCAGGAGGGCAGGACTTCCGATAGGATACTCTCATGGCTTTAATCCGCATCAGCTCATGTCATTTGGCAATCCACTCTCGCTTGGCATGACAAGCACCGCCGAATACTGCGATATGGAGTTCGACCGGGAGGAGAATACGGCCGTTATAGTTGAAAAGCTCAGAAGCGTAATGAACGACGGGATAGAGATAATCAGCGCGACAAGGCTTTCCCAGTCGGCGCTTACGGCTATGGCCGATCTTAGCGCCTGCGAATATGAGGCTTTTTTGGACGAGGGCGTGACACCCGGGACGGTCGAGAAAAATATCGGCGGATTTTTGAGTCAGAAGGAAATAGTTGTAATGAAAAAGACAAAGAGCTTTTTCAAGGAGACGGATATACGTCCCGATATTTTCAAAATTGAGAATATATCAGATGCCGAGGGAACAAAGCTGAGGCTGCTTTTGGCCGCCGGAAGCACAAGAAGTCTCAGGGCCGATCTGACTGTACAGACGTTTTATGAGTATATCGGCGCCGACTATAATAAATATAAGATTACATTTAAAAGAACGGAAATGTACCGCCTTCTTGACGGAAAATTGATTCCGCTCGACAGGGAAGTGGCTATGAAATGAAAAGAATACTGATAGATTCGCAGGACTTCGGCACAAGGATAGGAATAGTGGACGACGGACTGCTTATGGAGCTTGTTTACGAGAGAAAGAACTCAATGCCGATAGTCGGCAATGTTTATATAGGGAAAATAGTGAATGTACTGCCGGGAATGCAGGCGGCATTCGTTGACATAGGCAGAGAGAAAAATGCCTTCTGGTATTATGGGGCGGATAGGGACGAGAACGGAAACGCCGTAAAGCCTAAAGCCGGAAGCGATGTGCTTGTGCAGGTGGAAAAGGCTGAGGTCGGCAAAAAAGGCTCGGTGCTGACAAAGAAAATATCTTTCACGGGCAAATTCCTTGTAATAATCCCAAACGACAGCAAGATAGGCATATCCAAGAAAATAACCGATTCCGATGAAAGGCAGCGCATAAAAAATATCGTAAGAGAACTGATTCCTGAAGGCTACGGAGCAATTGTCAGGACCGACGGCGAGGGACGCAGCTATGAGGTCTATAAAGAAGAGATCGACAGGCTTGTGGAAATAAGCGAAAGTATACTTAAAAGGGCCGATTATGTAAAGGCTCCGGCTCTTCTTTACACAGATGTAAACGGCGTTGAAAAGGCTGTAAGGGACTTCTTCCATGACGATATAGACGAAATCGTCGTAAACAGCGAGGAAAATTACAGAACCCTTTTGGGGCTTTGTTCTAAGCTCAAAACAGATATCGGAAAAATAAAATATCATTCGGACGGAACGCCGCTGTTTTCCAGCTACTATGTGGAGGCGCAGGCGAGGGCGGCCTTTAACCGTCAGGTATGGCTCAAAAGCGGCGGGTTTATCATAATCGATCAGACCGAGGCCTGTGTCGTGATCGACGTAAATACCGGAAAATACACCGGAAAGGCTGACCTTCAAAAAACGATACTTAAAACAAATCTTGAAGCCGCTAAGGAGATCGCCCATCAGCTCAGGCTCAGGAACCTGAACGGAATGATAATAGTTGACTTCATAGATATGAAAAGCGAGGACGACAGACAACTGCTTGTAAAGACCCTTGAGGAGGCCGTAGCCTCCGACAGGCTGCAGACAATAGTTGTCGGAATGACGGAGCTTGGCCTTATGCAGCTTACCAGAAAGAAGAAAAGGCAGTCGCTTATGCAGCTTATGACAAAGACCTGTCCCCACTGTGGAGGCAGCGGAAGGGTATTCAGCATGGACGGCGAAAACCATGAGAAATAAAATTTAATATTGAAAAAAATTTCAGCCTTTTAGGTTAGACGATAGCAACAAATCGGCTTGACATATTTTGATGTTGGTTATACAATTATATAGATGTGGTTTCACATTATATAAGTTTTTATACAATCATTTAAGCAATTTTTATTTCATTTAACTTTAACTAACGATTTAAAAAATATGAACTTTGAAAATCAAACAGGGGGTGGTCACAATAGAACCAATAACCATTATTGCTGCTGTGATAGCTTTAATTATTGGTGCTGTTATTGGTTTCTGCTATAGAAAACAAATTGCAGAGGCAAAAATAGGGGTCGCCGAAAAAAGGGCGAATGACATAGTTGAAGACGCAAAGAAAGAAGCAGAAGCGAAGAAAAAAGAAATTCTCCTTGAGGCTAAGGAGGAAAGCATCAGAACAAAGAATGAGCTTGAAAAAGAAGCAAGAGACAGAAGAAACGAGCTTTCAAGAACCGAAAGACGTCTTGTTCAGAAGGAGGAGGCGCTTGACCGAAAGGCCGACGCTTATGAAAAACGTGAGGAACAGATGACTAAAAAGCTGGAGGAGCTTGACAAGCAGAAGGAAGAGCTGGAAAGCGCGCATGATAAGCAGCTTCAGGAGCTGGAGAGAATATCCGGGTTCACACCTGAGGAGGCTAAGAATTATCTTCTCGCGATGGTTGAGAACGACGTTAAGCATGATACCATCGTTATGATAAAAGAGGCTGAGGCCAAGGCTAAACATGAAGCGGACAGAAAGAGCCGCGACATAATCGCCAACGCCATTCAGCGCTGTGCCGTGGATCATGTTGCGGAGACAACGGTTTCTGTTGTTCAGCTTCCCAATGATGAGATGAAGGGCCGAATCATCGGCCGTGAAGGAAGGAATATCCGCGCTCTTGAGACGCTTACGGGTATCGACCTTATAATAGACGATACTCCGGAGGCGGTAATTCTTTCGGGATTTGATCCTATAAGAAGGGAGATCGCAAGGATTGCCCTTGAAAAACTCATTGTTGACGGACGAGTTCATCCGTCAAGGATCGAGGAAATGGTAGAGAAAGCGAAAAAAGAGGTAGAGACCATAATAAGGGACGAAGGCGAGGCCGCTACGCTGGAGACAGGCGTGAACGGGCTCCACCCTGAGCTTATACGTCTTTTAGGAAAACTTAAATACAGAACAAGCTATGGTCAGAACGTGCTTAAGCATTCGATAGAGGTTGCCCAGCTTACGGGCCTTATGGCAGCCGAGCTTGGCGTAGATGTTACTATCGCCAAGAGGGCGGGACTGCTCCACGACATAGGCAAGAGCGTTGACCATGAAATGGAAGGTTCACACGTAAGCATTGGTGTCGGGCTGTGCAGAAAGTATAAGGAATCTTCCACAGTTATAAACGCTGTCGAGGCGCACCACGGCGATGTGGAGCCTCAGAGCATAATAGCGGTGCTTGTGCAGGCAGCCGACGCTATTTCAGCGGCAAGACCGGGCGCAAGACGTGAAACGCTGGAGTCGTATGTAAAGAGACTTCAAAGACTTGAGGAGATCGCCGATGAATTTAAGGGAGTCGAGAAATCCTTTGCTATTCAGGCCGGACGTGAGCTTCGTATTATGGTTATACCCGAGGATATCAATGACGAGGGACTCCCGCTTCTTGCAAGGGATATAGCTAAGAAGATAGAGGATGAGCTTGAATATCCGGGACAGATAAAGGTTAATCTTATCAGGGAAACTAGAGCAATAGAATATGCTAAATGATTGAAAATACGCGGAACGCGAAAAGTCGAAATCCAAAACGGATTTCGGCTTTTTTTAATGCTGTGCGTCTTATAACGCCTCAAAACTCATGCAGTCTGTCTCGCTCTTTTCCTTGGCGTTGGTAACATTCTCGCCGACGATAATATCGGGGAGCATACAATGTTTGTCCTTGTCATGGTGACGACAGGATTTTACTGTGCATTTGATTTCCTGTGATTTAGTGTGCATTATTAACATCTCCCAAGATTTATTGTATAATGAGCATATGGCCGTATGGCCTTATGCACGTAATTAGTATGTGCGGCTTGAAAAATAATATACTTTAAATATAAACGAATTTATGAGGTGATTTTTTTGAGAACATTCGCGGACTGGCACTGTGACACCGCTTCGCTGATATGCGGTTTGGGCAGACATATTAAGGATAATGATGGGCATATTAATCTTAAGCTTTTGGAAAATTTCGATTCGCCGGTACAGACCTTTGCCGTATGGCTGCGGAAGGAATATTATCCGAAGGCGTATGAGACAACTAAGAAGGTGATAGCTTATTTTAAAAACGAGGTCAATGCCAACCGTGATAAAATAGCTTTAGTGAAAAGCAAAAAGGATATACTTGAAAATAAAGGGAAAATAAGAGCCCTGATGTCAATAGAGGGCTGTGAGGCTTTGGAGGGAAGTATCGATAAGCTTTACGATCTATATGATGAAGGGATAAGGCTCGCGACTTTGACCTGGAATTATAAAAACTGTGTGGCGACAGGTGTTATGGAAAGCCGTTTGGGCGGAGGACTGACTGACTTTGGCAGGGAGGCGGTCAGGGAAATGGAAAGACTTGGCATCATAGTAGACGTATCGCATCTTTCGGACGAGGGCTTCTATGACGTTGAGAGACATACCGAAAAGCCGTTTATCGCCAGCCATTCCAACTGCCGCGCCGTCAGGAATTTTCCAAGGAACCTCACTGACGACCAGTTGAGGGTAATAGGGGAGCGGGGCGGAATAGCGGGCCTTAATATGTGCGTGGATTTTTTAAGCGACAGGGGAAAGGCCGACAGGAGCGATATACTCAGACACGCCGAGCATATGCTGATTACCTGCGGTGAGGATTCCGTATGCCTTGGCTGCGATTTTGACGGAATATTCTCGACACCGGAGGGAATGGAAAACGTATCGAAAATAGACGGACTTTTGGAGCTGATGGAAAACGAGTTCGGAAAAGACGTTACATATAAGATAGCAATAGGGAATTTTATGAGAATTACAGAGCTTTTGTAATTATTTCTTGCAATTGTAATGACAATAGTATAAAATTGATTGCATGAAATACGGAGGAGGAAGAAAAATGTATTTATCTGAAAAGGCGCTTGGCATCAAGCCATCATCAACTTTGTCAATCACAGAAAGAGCAGGCGTACTCAGGAAAGAGGGAAAGGACGTAATCAGCTTCAGCGTAGGTGAACCCGACTTCGACACTCCTGAACATATTAAAAAAGCGGCTATTGACGCTATAAACGAAGGTTTTACAAAGTATACGCCGACTGCCGGTATTATTGAGCTTAGACAGGCTATCGCCAAAAAGCTCAAGAAGGACAACGGACTTGATTATGACTATACCCAGATAGTTATAAATAACGGAGCTAAACACTCACTTGTAAACGCGCTTATGGCTATTCTTAATCCCGGAGATGAGGTAATTATACCGGCTCCCTTCTGGCTCAGCTACGCTGAGATGGTAAGGATCGCGGGAGGCACGCCCGTTATCGTATATATGAAAAAAGAGGACGGCTTCGCCCTTACAAGGGAGGACCTTGAGAGCGGATATACAGAGAGAACAAAGGCCGTTATCGTGACAACCCCCAGCAATCCTACCGGAATGATAATGACCAGGACACAGCTTCAGGAAATCGCTGATTTTGCGGTTGAGAAGAACATAATCGTAATATCCGACGAGATATATGAAAAGCTTATTTATTCCAAGGACAAAAAGCACATCAGCATCGCGTCCCTCGGAAAGGAAATATATGACAGGACAATTACTGTAAACGGTATGTCAAAGAGCTACGCTATGACCGGCTGGAGGATAGGCTATACGGCTTCTTCTGTTGAAATAGCTAATCTTATGAGCAGCTTACAGTCGCATATGACCTCAAACCCCAACTCAATAGCGCAGAAGGCCGCCCTGGCCGCTGTGGAAGGCCCGCAGGACTGCGTAGAGGAAATGAGAAAGCAGTTTGAGAAACGCCGTGACTATATTTATGACAGAGTGGTAAAAATGCCGTATGTGGAAACGCTTAAGCCGGAGGGAGCCTTCTATCTTTTCGTGGACTTTTCCAAGGCCTACGGAAAGACCTGTAAGGGCACAGTGCTTGAGTCCGCCGCCCAGATAGGCGAGATGCTGCTTGAGGAGGAGTTTTTGGCGGTAGTTCCCTGCGCGGACTTCGGAATGCCCGGCTATATCAGGTTTTCATATGCCACATCAATGGAGAACTTAAAAAATGGAATGGACAGACTAGAGGAATTTCTTACGGCACTTAAATAAAAGAATTGGAGGCACCTACAGATGAAATTAACAAGGGTCAAGGAACTGTACAAAAGCACCGCTGAATTTGCCGATAAAACGGTCGAGGTCGGCGGCTGGATAAGGACACTGCGCTCATCAAAGGCCTTTGGCTTTATAGAGCTTAATGACGGTTCATTCTTCAAAAGCGTACAGGTCGTTTTTGAGGACGGAAAAATCGATAACTATACAGAGATTTCAAAGCTGGGAGTTGGCGCGGCTATAATCGTAAAGGGCAAGCTCGTGCTTACGCCCGAGGCCAAACAGCCCTTTGAGATAAAGGCAGAGGAAATAGCGATCGAGGGACTTACAACACCCGACTATCCGCTTCAGAAAAAGAGGCACTCGTTTGAGTTTTTAAGAAGCATCGCCTATCTCAGACCGAGAACGAATACTTTTTCGGCGACATTCAGGGTAAGGAGCCTCGCTGCCTACGCTATCCATAAATTCTTCCAGGAAAGAGGCTTTGTATACGTTCATACTCCCATTATTACCGGCAGCGACGCTGAGGGCGCGGGAGAGATGTTCCAGGTCACAACGCTTGATATGGCCAACCCTCCTTTAAATGAGGACGGAACTGTTGATTTCTCCAAGGATTTCTTTGGCAAGCATACAAATCTTACGGTAAGCGGACAGCTTTCCGCGGAGACATACGCCCTTGCTTTCAGGGATGTTTATACCTTCGGACCAACGTTTAGGGCCGAGAATTCCAACACTACACGTCACGCCGCTGAGTTCTGGATGATCGAGCCTGAAATGGCCTTCGCCGACCTCAACGACTATATGGACACAGCCGAGGATATGCTCAAATATGTCATCAGCTATGTGCTTGAGAACGCTCCCGAGGAAATGGAGTTCTTCAACAGCTTTGTTGACAAGGGCCTTATTGAGAGACTTAATAACATAGTGAATTCGGACTTTGGCCGTGTGACATACACAGAGGCTATCGAGCTTCTTAAAAAGGCCGGAGACAGATTCGACTATCCCGTTGAGTGGGGCTGCGACCTCCAGACGGAGCATGAGAGATATATTACCGAGGAGATATACAAAAAACCTGTATTCGTTACTGACTATCCGAAGGACATCAAGGCCTTCTATATGCGTATGAACGACGACGGAAAAACTGTTGCCGCCGCTGACTGCCTTGTACCGGGAATCGGCGAGATCATCGGCGGAAGCCAGAGAGAGGAAAGACTCGAGGTCCTTGAAAAGAGAATGGACGATATGGGACTCAAAAGAGAGGACTACTGGTGGTATCTCGATCTCCGTAAATACGGCGGAACACGTCATGCCGGCTATGGTCTTGGTTTCGAGAGACTTATTATGTATATCACAGGTATGTCCAATATCAGAGACGTTATACCTTATCCCAGAACGGTACGCAACGCCGAGTTCTAATACATGGAAGGGGATATTTCATGGATTACGAGGTCATAAAGAGCAATAAAATATATGAGGGAAAGATACTTAGGGTATTCAGCGACGAGATAGCCATGCCCGACGGCAGGACAGCCACTAGGGAGATAGTTGAGAAAAATAATGCCTCGGCTATCGTGCCTGTAGATGATGAGGGCAATATCATACTGGTAAGGCAGTACCGGCACCCGGCGAGGGATATGGTACTGGAGATACCTGCCGGTACCTTCGAGAAGGGCGAGGATCCCTATGACTGCGCCATGAGAGAGCTGGAGGAGGAGATCGGCTACAGGGCCGACGAACTGACCTATGTCAACTGGACATATTGCTCGATCGGGGTCTGCACGGAAAAGATATATCTGTATATCGCCGAGGATCTCAAGGAGGGCAAACAGCACCTTGACGCCGACGAGTTCATAGAAATAGAGAGATACTCGCTTAAGGACTGCCTCGATATGGTGTTCAACGGAACGATAACGGACTCAAAAACGGTCATGGGCATACTTGCTTATAATGAGCTTG